>JAHFUH010000749.1 GCA_023265215.1 Acidobacteriota bacterium | reverse complement strand
TTCGGCTCGGCCCAGGAGCATTTTGGTGAACTTGTAGGCGCCCGTTAGCGTCAGCTCCGTGGCCGAAACATCCCTGAGGACCCCAGTTCGCACGCCGTCTGAATCTTTGAAGTATTCGGCTCTCAAGGCGGTAGTGAAGCGATCGGTCCAACCATAGGAAGCAATACCTGCCACTCCCTGCCATGTTCCGCCGCGAAGGCTCGGAGTCACCTTCTCCTCATTTCCATAGTCGTACTCCAAAAACAGCGTTAGGGAATCCACTGGCTTGATGGTCGCGACATGACTCATGGTAAATCGTTTGTTACTGGTATTATGCCATTGCTCCGGTCCGTAGATAAAATTGCTCACTAGAGAAAATATATCGGCTGGCGTAAAGTTGAGAGACCACATGACGGAAGGCTGTCCGTTGTTATCGTGAGGATTATCCCAGCCTGTCACCGGACCCGCCGAAACAGTCAACATCTTATGTAGCGGATAGCTAAACATCACACCCAAGTGGCGAAACGGGATCGCGAAGTTAAAAAGAAAAGAGCGCGAAATGTTCTCATTGTACGCGTTGGGCGCTGGTATCACTTCCGTTCCGTGAATAGTCACCATGAGCCCGCCCTTGACACTGATACCCTCGCCGACGGGAATTGTGGTCGTGACAAAAGCTTCCCTCAGCTCCGCCGATGGTTCGTCCCTAAAAGCAGCGGGAAATCGGTTCCGGCCTCCCCAGTAGGTGGCTTCACGGAGCAGCTCAGCCGTCCGCCCAAAATCTCCGACCACTTTGAAACCGACGCCCCAGTCCTTTTCGGGCTTCTCGACGGTTAGGTTGAAATCATTGAAAGTTATCTTGTTGTGATCCTTGTCGAAGTATCTGCCGCTGATATTGGCAGGGGAACGCGGATGGTTTGAACTCCAGGTATAGCCGGTGTCGAGAAAACCACTAATGCTGATTCCCAGGGCCTTTTCAATAACCGACTTGCCGTCGGCGATCGCTTTGTCCGCCACGCCAACACAGCAATCCAGGCTGAGCCAGCCCGGTGCCAGAGGTTTTTCTTCTTCGGCCGCCTTCACCGAATCAGATGTCAGAATCAAGCTGGCGACAAACAAGCTAACTCCGAGCAGAATTCGTCTCATTTTCCCGTCTCCTTAAGTGATGGTCAAAAATAATTTGCCGCAACTTAACAAAAAGTTTCCGTTTAATCCAGGCCGGACGCAATCAACCGGCTTTACCCGGTGCAACCCTAATGCCATCAGAAACCCATGATTCATCTTTGCCGGGCTATTGATTGTAAAGAGGTTTTTTGGTTCGAATCAATGCCACCAACTCCATAGCTTATTTTATGAGCACTGTCCAATCAATTTTGACCAATTTTTAAACACGCCCATGGCATCCCTAACCGGGCTATCAGACCCGACATCCAGGTGCGGTAAATTTCCCTGGACTTACGTCCGGGGCTTTTCTCAGTATGCAAGCTTGGCTTGTCCGAAACCCATCTCGTCCGTCTTTCCCGCGAAAGCATATCCTGAGCGCAGCCGAAGGGCGGGATTCCAGCCGGGGACTGGCTACTTTTTCGTCATGGAAAAAGTTGCCTGTCCCCTTTCCGGCGCTGGATTCCGGCTCGCCCCCGCTTCAGCCTGAGGCTGATCCGTCCTTTGGCTAATTCGCGGGGGTTGGCCGGAATGACGACTCGTTGCCTTTCTAAACCCGATTCACCATCGGGACTCACGTCCGGGGGTCTGCTAAGGTAAATGATTCTGCTGAAAAACCCTAAGAATGCTTCGACAGGCTCAGCATGAACGGAAAAATCTCCAATGATTTCGACGGCTCCTCCGTTCGTCCTGAGGCTCTCGAAGGATGAACGGAGGGTTTTTCAGCAGAATCGTAAACTAGGGGACAACGCAACACCTTGCCTTAAGCCTCTAGAGTTCCGCATCTCCAGCGCCAGCGGTATTGAGTTCACCGACTGGGCCAGTTCGGATATTGCTTCCACGTCAATTATCGTCGAGCGGAAAATCCCAAACCTTGCGGACCTTAACCGCGCAGGCCTTCAGTTCCGGCTGGCGCGACAGTGGATCGCGCGCGCTGGTTGTCAGATTGTTGGCGGCCTTGAAATAGCCATGCTCTCTGCCCCAGTGAAACGGCAGAAAACAGGTGCCGCGCGCGATCTCTTCGGTGACTCTGCACTGCACCATGACTTTGCCGCGGCGTGAGGTGACCTCGACGAAGTCGGCGTCCTGGATGTCATAGCGCCGCGCGTCCGCGCGATGGATATCCAAAATCGGATCGGGGGCGCTTCTGCGCAAAGCTTCGTTCTTGCCCGTGCGCGTCATGGTATGCCAGTGATATTTAACGCGTCCGGTAGTCAGAAGCAGAGGATAGTCCTCGTCAGGTCGCTCCACCGGTTCGCTGTGTTCGACCGCAATGAGATTCGCTTTGCCGCTCGGGGTTGGGAAATTTCCGTCGGCGTACAATCGATCCGTTGCCGCGGCTTGCTCGTTGGAACAAGGCCACTGGAGCGGGCCTTGCGCTTTCAAGCGTGAATGGCTCACGCCCGAGCAGTCACACAGCGAATTTTCTGTCAGCGCGGAGTATTCTGCAAAGATCTCTTCCGCGCACGTGTAGCCGAAGGCGGCGCCGAATCCCATTGCCTGGGCGAACAGCGAAATGATCTTCCAATCCGCCAGCGCCTCGCCGGGCGGCTCGACGAGCTTCGG
>JAHFUH010000229.1 GCA_023265215.1 Acidobacteriota bacterium | reverse complement strand
GGAAGCACAAAAGGCAGCAGAAGCGTCTCTTTGCGCTGCAGGCCAGAAAAAATTTTGGGAAATGCACGACCTGTTTTTCCAGAATCAATCCTATCTAAAAACTCCGGAACTGAAAAACAGGGCGGATACGCTCGGCCTTGACGCTGCAGCCTTCAATGCATGCCTGGACGGGGGGAAATCGGCTGCACTCGTTCATGAGGATGTGGTCGCCGGCTTTCGCGCGGGCATAGAAGGGACTCCGGCTTCATTTGTCAACGGCAGGTTCATCGGCGGCACTGTCCCGCTGGAAGAGCTTTCCGCATTGATTGATGATGAGCTGACACGCAAAAGCAGCCGGACGGAAACTCGCCGTTAGAGTCGGTCATGAAATAACTGTTACACTTTGCTGCTGGCCCCCAAGGCCGCAGCCAGAGGGGCGCGCGGTGGCGGCGGGCATTTGGCAGACGCTTCATTTGTCAGACCCTTAATGAGCCACTACGCGATCCCTTGCATTGCGGGCTGCCTCCCGTATCGCGACAATCAGAGATTTGGAAGGTCCAAACTTAGTTAAATAACGCACAGCTCCAGCCTGCCGCATGGTCTCGGCTTTTTCTTCTTCATCATACATGGATAAGCCAATCACCTGAACATCCGGCATTTCCGAATGAATGATCCTGGTGGCTTCGGGGCCCCCCATTACGGGCATGCTTACATCCATTACGATTACATCCGGAAGGAACTGCCGCGCCATCTTAATGGCTGCTGCTCCGTCCGAGGCTTCTGCGACAACATCCATATCCGGTTGCGCTTTAAGGAGGTGGACCAACCCCTGCCTCATGATGACATGATCGTCGACAATGATGATGCGAATTTGCATCTCTCTCAAAGATGGCATTTTGCCTTCCACCCGCACTTTAAGAGGTATGAACAGGGTAGTCTTACAGCCTTTGCCCGGCGCAGCTTCAATTTCCATAAGGCCGCCAATGGAATCCAGACGCTCACTTATGCTGAACAGGCCAAGACCTCCCTTGGAAATTGATTTTGCCGGGTTGAATCCTTCCCCCTGATCGGCGACTTGAACCCTAAGCTGGCCCTTTTCAGAAGAGGCAGTCAAAGAAGCCCGCTTGACGCGGGCATGCTTCACCGCATTGAACAGCAACTCTCGAACAAACTGAAACACAAGCACTCGCGTATCTTCACTGGCTATGGTTAATCGGTTCTCGGCATAAATATCCACTTCCAGTTCATGACGCTCCTTCATCCATTGCGCCAGCCATTCGAAAGCCGATAGGAGGCCGCTTTGCCTCAAAATCGGAGGGCAGAGCTCCGATGTAAGCGATCGAGTCAACTCAATGGATTTGGTCAGGATTATGTCCAGATCTTGTGCCACAATTATTGCTTTGTCGGGCGAACGCTTCATGCTGCCGATCTGAAGCTTCGCCCCGACAAGCAGTTGCTGCAAGTCATCATGAAGAACTCCGGCAATCCTGCGTCGCTCCCGCTCTTCGGCAAACGCCAGCTGCGAAGCAAGCTTCGAAAGCTGTTCAGACCTATCCTTCAGTGCCTGCTCCGTTATTTGTCGGTGGGCTATTTCTGTATTGAGCTTGTCAACGATATCGGCCAGCTCCGCGGTCCTTTCGCGTACCATTTCCTCCAGCAGTTTGTCTTTCTTTTTGCAGCGTCCGATCTTTTGATCCATACCGCAACCTCATGGCGGCCACTCTTGATGAATAACGCAGATTAGGAGCGTTGCCAAGCAGGTTTTCGATGGGAATTGTGCCTGGATTCATAACTTGACTCACAGAAGTATCACTGTCAATGTTCAATATTTGTGCTAGGAGCCTGTCCAAGTATTAGGAGGGGTCGCGCGCATGGGGCTTACACGATCTGGGTCCGCGCAGCGGCCCAGCGCGAGCGCAAGGCGCGAGGAGGAGGCGATGCGGGGACACCGTTGACGACGAGCAACGCCGCGATCGCCGTGCACCCCCCATGCGCCCTTCGGGTTCCAATTCAGATGTAGTGTTTCCGCAGTGCGTATTGAACTAATTCGGCTGTTTTTCTGATATTCAGCTTGCTCATCATGTTGGCACGATGTCGTTCCACTGTACGAACGCTGATGAATAAAAGATCGCCGATTTCCTTGTTGGACTTCCCTTCGGCAATCAGCTTAAGAATCTCCCTCTGCCGAACTGTCAAAGACTCTGAGACATGCGAATCATCTTCGCCCCGACGCAACCTTGCCCAATTTTGCATGGACTGATCGGCAAGACCAGGCGAGATATATATTTTTCCGCCTTGTATGCTTTCTATCGCCGAAAACAGTTCTTTTTCCGCATCCTCTTTGAGCAGATATCCGTCAGCTCCTGCCGATATCGCCTGATAAAGATACTCTTCCTCATTATGCATCGTCAGGATCAATACCTTTATTTCGGGCTTGATATGTCGAATCTCTGGAATAGCTTCAATCCCGCGCAAATGTGGCATTGATACATCGAGGATAATCAAATCGGGGGCAACCTTTTTCAAAATACTCAACAGCTCGAGACCATCTCCCGCCTCGCCTGCTATTTCCAGATTCGGTTTTTCTTCCAATATTAGCCGCAAGCCATGCCGAACCAATATGTGGTCATCAGCCAGAACTACACGATACGATTTTGCCATTCAATCACCGGTCTGAGTCTCGCAAAATCCTTATTATTATTGGTTTCACAGATGCCCAAGGAAATGACGTGCAAACACTTCTGAAGTATAACAGTTCCACCAGAAACAGTCGATGTCAACAAAGGAAAAGAACACTCGCAATGATGGGATATGTTCCAAACTGGCCCATTCATTAATCTCACAACCGGAGTCCTTTGTCGTCAGCAGAGATTAAGAAATTCTGTTTTTTGGTTGAGCAATACTCTGCTCGAATACAGAAAGTGCCCATTTCCAATCCGCGCTCCAAACACTCCTAAGAGCCTGTCCGAGTATTAGGGGGGACCACGCGCATGGAGGTTGCACTATCCCGGTCCGAGCGGGCATCTGCGGCGTTGCCGCTCCTCGACGATGACACCCGCATCGCCTGCGTCGCGGCGCCTTGCCTCTGCCCGCGCAAAGCCAGGAACGCGGCCCCCCTAATACTCGGACAGGCTTCTAGCCCAAGGCAGTTTTATGATTCTTTTCCTATAGGATATTCACGGACGATTCTGGTATAAGTACCGGCGCACAAAGCCTTGGCGGGAGTAGTAATGGATACTCGGCTGATATTAGTGGTTACGGTTGTCGTTGTGGCGCTCGCTTTCGATTTCCTCAACGGATTTCACGACGCTGCAAACTCAATCGCCACAATTGTCTCCACCAGGGTATTGTCTCCTCGAGCTGCGGTCCTCCTTGCAGCGGTCTGTAATTTCAGCGCAGCTTTTTTCCTGGAAACCAAAGTTGCCGCGACGATTGGGCATGACATTGTTCATTCGCAATTTCTGGACCCTTACATGGTGATGTTCGGATTGATGGCAGCCATAATTTGGGATCTTTTGACTTGGTGGTGGGGCTTACCTACAAGCTCATCCCATGCAATTTTTGGAGGTTTTGCAGGGGCGGCAGTCGCCAAAGCAGGATGGGTCGCACTCAAACCTCAGGGGATCTATAAGGTCGTTCCATACATCGTTATTGCACCGTTTATAGGCTTCGTGCTGGGCCGTGGGATGATCGTTCTGATCCATTACCTGTTTCGCCACTTCTCGCCCCGCAGAGTGGATCATATTTTCAGGAGAGGCCAGCTCGTTTCTGCATCAATATTCAGTTTTAGCCATGGGATGAACGATGCCCAGAAGACTATGGGCATTATCCTCGCGCTCCTTATCTCGGCGAATTACTATCCGGTCAGTACGGGCGTGCATTCCAGAGTTCCGCTGTGGATAATTCTATCCTGCAATACGGCGATCGGTCTCGGGACTTATTTTGGAGGCTGGAGGATTGTCAAAACTTTAGGAATGAGATTGACAAAGCTGCATCCCGTCCAGGGGTTCTGTGCTGAAACAGGAGGAGGGGCAACCATTGTCTTCTTGTCTCTCCTGGGAATTCCGCTAAGTACAACCCATACGATCACCGGCGCAATTGTCGGAGCCGGATCTGTGCATCGATGGTCGGCGGTCCGGTGGGGGATTGCACGGAACATAGTCTGGGCCTGGGTCCTTACTATCCCCTGTTCCGCAATTATCGGCGCCCTTCTTGAATGGGCATTCCGCCCGGTTATCCATAAATAATTCTCTATTCACGCAAGCTGTTCGCTGGCGGCTGAGGCTGACGGCTATTTGCGAATTTGATGCTGAGACGGGCCAGACGATGCTGGAATTGAGCATGCAGCCGCATGTATTTTGAGGGATCAATGCGCCCGGCGCGAAAAGATTCCTGCAATTTCGCAAGAGCTTCCCGGACCAGCAGCGCAGCCTTCTGGGGCAGTTTTGCGTAGCGTTCATAATAGATGGCTAACTGTTCGTACGCTTTCAGGCCTTCGACGGTATCTCCAAGGAGCTTTTCCCAGAAAGCATTGGAAAGCGGGAAGTCGCGGTTGCGTTTGGCAAGCAGCGCCAGTTCTCTCAAAGCGATTTGTTCGGCCGGCTTGGACAAGCCGCCCTGCAGTGCTTTCCCGTAAGTCCGGATGGCAAGCTTCTGATCTCCCCGCTTTTGCGCCAGACGCGAAATGCCGAAGAGCTCGTTGGCACAACAGCTTCTGTTTTCCGGATCTGCAAGAAGATTTGAAATATGCATAGCCAGGAATGCGAGCCCGCAAAGATCCAATTGGTTATGGCGAAAAACTTCCGCCATAAGTTCCGGAGGTCCGCCCCGAAGAAAATCGAAATACGTCTGCGGAATTCGTTCCGAAGGAATGTCTTGCCCGCGTTGCAGCTTCAAAACATGCCTTTCCAGCTGGGTTAAAGCAACGGACTCCAGTTGCAGCCGCCAGAGTTGCCGTGAGGGATAAAGCAAATCAAGGTGGATCAGGGGCGGACGGACCTTTCCGACGCGATTCATTTGATAACGCGTCTGCAGCAGAGGCCAGTCGAAACTCTTGCCATTGAATGTCACCAGCACGGAACGCCGGTCAAAATGCTCTAAAAGCCCCATCAGGAGCGAAGATTCTTCGCCGTGATCTCTCATGAAATATTGTTCAACGACGAAACTGCTTTCTTCCCACCAGGCGAGTCCAACCAAAAAAGCATAGGTTCCCGTGCCTCCGGCCAACCCGGTTGTTTCAACGTCCAAAAACAGCCATTGCTGGGTATCGCGAACGGACTCCTCCGCGCCGGGCGCCAGAAAACGGAGAGCCTGAACACTCATCTCCTTTGCCCGAGGCTCCGAGAATTGGCGCCGCACAACATTGTGACAGCCCAGAATATTGGTATGCTTTTCTCCGCCCAACTGCTGAATCAATTGATCAGCTTGGGATGAAGAGCGATGTATTGCATGCGATCTTGGCCGCAGCGCTGATACTCTGGACAACCTATCCGCAATGGATTCCATTTAAATCAAGCCTTTGAGACTTCGAGTCTTTGCGTTATTCCATGCGACAATCTCTCAAGGATTGCAAGTGCCGCTTCCTTGGCGCGTTCGCTGGTCTCACCGGTTGGCCCGACACAAGAGGGACAGCCCTTCTCACAGGAGCAGCCTGCAATGAGCTCCTTTGTGCGGACGATAAGCATATCGTGCAAGCGGAACAATGGCTCACTCAAACCAATACCGCCCGGATAAGCATCATACAAATATAATGTCGGCTCGAAGAATTCCATTTTGGGAGAAGAATCGATTCCAGGTTCCATCCCCGGCATTCCTTCCCCGATGGTCGCCCCCAAATCCATGCGGTCGCACATAACCAGCAGGCTCGCAACCGATTCGAGAGCGTAGAGGAGTCCAAAAAGTCCATCCTGCCGTTCCGAGATGGTAAACGAAAGTGAGTCGAGCAGTTCACGGCGGACAGTCACCCAATATGCCGTGGTATGCATTTCGTTTTCAGGCAATTCCAGCTTCCCTGAACCCACATTCTCCAGCGTGTAGAATTTAATTTTCTTGAATCCGACCACTTGAGAACGGACCTGTACGTCGCCGTGAGCTTTGACAGCCGGGCCTGGAACAGCGAACTCTTCCTCCGCTTCCAGCTTTTTTATTTCGGTATAGCGTATCGCCTGGGTGAAATAGTCCACATTGACTTTCCTTACATATGCCTTGCGCTGGTCAAAATCCAATCGATCGACATGGTACTGCTGCGCCCCGTGCATATAGATAGCTTTGGGATGAACCGTGGTGAGGGCGCTGGAAAAATCCGTTTCGCCAATAACCTCCGGCTGCCCGGTTTCGTCTATTATTACGAAATTATCAGAACTGATCGACCGGAGGCTCACAGTGTCGGCAGGGTAGGCTTCCTGGATCCAGTACCAGTAATTGCCGCTCTTGTGCAGATACCCCGCTTCCGCCAGACTGTCGCAGAGAATGGACAGGTCCATCCCACCAAAAACCTCGCCTGATTCAATCGGCAATTCAAAAGCCGCGCATTTAAGATGGTTCACAAGTATTTCCAGATTGTCCGGCTGTATGTGAGCGTGTTCGGGAGAACCGCCAAAAAAATATTCCGGGTGTTTGACAATAAATTGATCCAAAGGATGGGATGAGGCAACCAGAACTGCACAGGATGCTCCCTTCCGCCTCCCTGCCCGCCCGGCGCGCTGCCAGGTTGATGCAATTGTTCCCGGGTATCCTGCCAGGACGGCTGCGTCCAGAGAACCGATATCGATCCCGAGTTCGAGAGCATTGGTGGCTACTACTGCCCGAATCCGCCCGCTTCGAAGTCCATGCTCGATCTCCCGCCTTTCAGTGGGCAGGTAACCTCCGCGATAACCCACCACAACTTCAGACGATCCCGGCGGTTGAGGATTGTCCTGCTTTAGATATGTCAGAAGAATCTCGGTATGCAGCCGGCTGTTGGCGAAAACAATCGTCTGAAGTCCGTGACTAATAAATCCTCTCGAAATTCGCCAGCTCTCATTAATGTAACTGCGGCGAATCCCCAAAAACTTGTTTACTACGGGAGGGTTGTAGAAGATGAAATATTTTTCTGCAGAGGGGGCACCGTTGCCATCCAACACTTCGACATCCGAACCAATTAGCCGCGCGGCGAGTTCGCCGGGATTTGCTATGGTCGCAGAAGAAAAAATGAACTGCGGGTTCCGGCCGTAAAATCGGCAAATTCGCTTAAGCCTGCGCAGAACATTGGCGAGATGGCTGCCGAAAACGCCGCGGTACATATGCAGTTCATCAATCACAACATAGCGAAGATTTTCGAACAGGCGCGTCCACTTCGTGTGGTGAGGCAGGATTCCACTATGCAGCATGTCCGGGTTTGAAAGAACGACGTGTCCTTGTTGGCGGATGGACCGCCGCGCATCCGATGGAGTGTCGCCGTCATAGGTAAAAACGCCGAATTTGTCACCCAATCTCTTGCCCAAATCATTCAACTCGGCCAGCTGATCCTGAGCCAGAGCTTTGGTCGGAAAAAGATATAGGGCGCGCGTATCCGGGTTCTCAATGATTGCGTTCAGGACGGGAAGGTTGTAGCAGAGCGTTTTCCCGGAAGCGGTGGGCGTTACAACCACTACATTTCTGCCGCGGCGTATGAGATCCGATGCTTCAGCCTGATGAGAATAGAGCTGGGCTATTCCTTTTGCCCTGTATGCCTCCATCAGTTCCGGCCGGATCCAATCAGGCATGGGCGCCCATTGCGGCTCTCGAGCCGGCAGGCGGCGTATAGCCGTAATAATTTCGTGAGCCTGGTCGTTTGGGGCCAGTTCTCTAATGATTTCAGGGACTTCGATCAATGCCGAATCCCGATGCACCGGATGGGAGGTCATACAATTCACCTTTTATTCACCCGCGCGAGTCTATCACAACACATTGACGATTTACAAATGACGATTGACGATAGGGTGTAATTGGAAGTGCGAGTCATGCTTTCCTGGGGGATTCAGCCCTGGGAACGCCGCCGTCTCGGCGGCAAGCAGTGATAAAAGACATGCATGAAGCGTTTCGTACGCATTTTGTCC
>JAHFUH010000228.1 GCA_023265215.1 Acidobacteriota bacterium | reverse complement strand
AATCTATCTTTTTCTCTGTAATTGCCCATTATGTGGGCACTCCAGACGTAAAGTTTGACAAATCCGGGAAGCCACTTTATCAGAAGGACGATGGATTTGATGTTCAAATCAAACTTAGCGAATCCGATGCTTGCCCTGTACAATAGTATTTTGATTGGGGGGAGCGGGAGATAGTATACTCCCGCTCCTTTCATGCTACCGGGTATGGCTGAGCCCGGCTCAATTTTCATCGCTCGCGCCTGGCGGGCCTGGGAACCAGCAGCAAAGCGTAAACGTTATTCATTGACAGGCCCTAACCGGCATCACAGTTCGGCAGGGTTGATGCAGTAGTCACGTTCTCGATAATTAAAAAAAATAAAATCCGCGGCACGCCGGCTTCCTGTCATATCCTGGCAGCTCATTCCGACGAACGCGCCTGTAAAATTGGGGTTCCCGGGAGCGCTGGCTTCATCCGACAAGATGCTGGCGTCCAGCGGCCCAGGCAGCCAGTTCCATTCTCCGTCACCTATCTTGAATGCGAACAGGAGCCGTTCATAATCGACTTCCACCCTCAGATACACCGGGATTCCGCTCGGAATAGGAACAGGCGGTGAAAAGGCGTCCGTCTGAACCTGGTCCGGAAGGCAGGACATCACGCGGATGTGCTTTCCAATTTCCTCGTCCCAGGAAACAAAAAGGTAATGGAACTTGGAACTGTTGTAGTAGCAAATCAGTCCGGCCAGTTGTTGAAACTGCTCCGGCTCAAAATCCATCCGAGTCGCAGCGCTGTAGCAATGCGCCTGCTGCCGGCGAGCCACCATCGCCTGGTTAAAAAGGCTGCCCTGCGATTCACGCCCATAAATCCGCAGATAGCCCGGACGCTCCGTCAGGCTGAACAATTCAGCCGGCCAGGGAGAGCGCAGCCACTGAAATTCCAGCGGGAGCTCGGGACTATTGAAGTTCTGCCTTTCCGGCATATCCGGAAAGGTATAGGCGGGCAAATCCGGCGCCGAAACTTCTAAATAAGGAACGCCCTGGCCATCTTCCGTGCGCAGCCAGCCATCCGGCGACCAGACCATTTTCTGAATTGCTGTCTCGCGGCCCAGGATGCATCTGCCACGATTGCGAATAGGCCTCCCACAGAGGTGAACCATATAGGTTTCGCCATTTTGAGTTTCGACCAGATCGGCATGGCCGGCCCGCTGCAGCTCAAGATCCGGCCTGTTGCGGGAAGTCAGGATGCAGGCATCCGGATGGAGCTCATAAGGCCCAGTTAAGGCTCGCGAACGCGCCATTGTGACAGCATGCCCCCAGCCGGTTCCTCCTTCCGCGGTCAGCAGGTAATAATAACCACTGCGCTTATAGAGATGCGGACCCTCGGTAAAGCCCAGCCCCGTTCCTTTGAAAATCAAATGGGAAGGCCCCGTCAACTTCCCAAGTTCTGCAGAATACTCCTGCAAAGCAATCCCGGAAAAACGGTTGTGTCCCGGTCGATAATCCCAAACCATATTCAGCAGGTACTTCCTGCCATCATCGTCGTGAAACAGCGATGGATCGAAGCCGCAGCTGTTCAGATAAATCGGATCCGACCATTCCCCGTCAATGCGTGAGCTGGTCACTAGATAGTTGTGAAAGTCCCGCAGAGATGCGCCGGCACTTGCTCCTTGCGTCGTACGGCCGTAGCGTTTGACATCCGTATATATCAGATAAAAAAGCCCATCCGAGAAGCTGAGGCAGGGAGCCCAAATGCCGCAGGAATCCGGATCGCCCAGCATGTTGAGCTGGCTCGCCCGATTCAGCGGGCGCGTCAGCAGGCGCCAATGGACAAGATCTCGCGAATGGTGGATTTGAACGCCCGGAAACCATTCGAATGTGGAGGTGGCGATGAAATAATCATCCCCGACGCGGATTATCGAAGGATCGGGATTGAAGCCGGGCAGAATAGGATTTTTGATCGTGCGCATGTTTAGTAAACCTCTGAGAAGCCGGAAGCCAGGAGCCGGAAGCCTGAATAAATATCCAGAGATAGAAGCAGTCAATTAGTCAGATGCTGCGCAACAGCAACAAAATTCTATCTATGCTGCAATATGCTTGACAATACTAATTCTCACCAAATAATTTATCGGCTTCCGGCTTACCAGGCAGTCAGGCCGCCGTCGACCGGGAAAGCAGCGCCGCTGATGAACGCCGCTTCATCGCTGGCCAGAAAAACAAATGCATTGGCAACATCCGCAACGGACGCCAGCCGGCCTAACGGGATTTCATTGAAGCGCTCCGCACGCCTCTCAGGATCCTTCAGGACCGCCTGGAGCATCGGGGTATCCACTGTGCTCGGGTGGACTGAGTTGCATCTTATGTTGTCCTTTGCATAACGGGTGGAGACGGATTTCGTGAGCAGCGTCAGGGCGCCTTTGGTTGTGGTATATGCTTCATTTGTATATCGGTGTCCTATGATGCCGCAGACTGACGACATATTGAGAATAGTTCCGCCTCCAGAAGCTCGCATGAGCGGCAAAACATTTTTGATGCCCAAAAAAGGCCCTTTGATGTTGACGGCAAGCATCGCGTCAAGCGATTCGACCGGCATTTCCTCAATATTTTTGCGAATATTGATCCCTGCGTTGTTCACCAGGATGTCCAGACGTCCTTTCCCGGAACGAATTATGCCTAATGCGGCCATCCAGCTTTCTTCCGACGTCACATCCAGGTTCAGGAAGAGCGAGCCTTCCAGTTCGCGAGCAGTCTTCTCACCAGCCGCCTGATTAACATCGCCGAGAAAAACAAACGCGCCCTCCTCCCAAAATCTTCGGGCAATCTCAGCCCCAAGCCCTTGCGCCGCGCCTGTAATCAGCGCGACTTTTTTGGACAAACGCATCATTGGCGACTCCTGTAATCCTGCATTACCTCAGCTGCCTGGCCGCCGCGGCAATATGCGACGGCGTCAGTTCATAGGCCTGTAGCAGATCTTCGTAACTGTGGGCCGATTGGCCAAAACAATCTTTGATTCC
Source organism: Acidobacteriota bacterium (assembly GCA_023265215.1). GTDB lineage: Bacteria > Acidobacteriota > UBA6911 > UBA6911 > UBA6911 > UBA6911. Next base: position 5,070 of record JAHFUH010000228.1, on the reverse strand, counting down.
GATTGATTTCATTGCAACCGATCGTCCCTGAAGAACTTCACTGACCAAAGAAGCAAGCCCCCCGATAAGAGAGTGTTCTTCCGCTGTAACCACTCCATTCATCCCGTCCGCAAAAGCGGCAAGTTCATTTTTGTTGACCGGCTTCATTGAACTGACATTCACAACCCTAAGCGAAATCCCTTCCCCTGCCAGCGTCTCGGCCGCTTCCAGCGCCAGGCTAACCATTTGCCCATTGGCATAAACCACAATATCGGATCCCTGCCGGATCAGATGCGGCTTGCCGGCCACAAAGGGCTCACTCTCCGGCATTACGTCCGGGAGATCATTGCGCGTGATGCGCATGTAAACCGGACCCGGATAATCCGCAAGAGCGCGAGTCATCGTTCTTGTCTCGTTGCCGTCTGCAGGCACCAGCACGGTCATGTTGGGAATGGCGCGCATGATAGCCACATCCTCAACGGATTGATGCGTCGATCCATCTCCGAAATCCGACAGTCCACAGCTTGAACCCACAATCCGGACCTTAAGCCCGGGGATGCAGATGCCTTGCCGGATCTGGTCAAAGGCGCGCCCGGCCGCGAAAACTGCAAATGAATTGGTAAATGGAATTTTTCCGGTCAGACTCAGGCCTGCGGCAAACGAGGTCATATTCGCTTCGGCAATCCCCATCTCGAAAAAGCGCTCAGGAAATGTTTGCTCGAAATAGCAGGACATCGTGGACTTTCCCAAATCGGCTTCCAAGACCACGACATTGGGATTTTCACGACCCAGTTCAACCAGCGTTCTGCCATAAACTTCACGGGGATTTTGTGTCTTCATCAGTTTTTTGTCCTTCCTGAGCCGAAAAGCTCGCAAGCAGCCTCGTACTGCGCAGCGTCCATGAGCCCGTTGTGAAATTCAACCCTATTCTCGGCAAAAGGAATTCCTGCTCCTTTGATAGTTCGAGCAATGATAATTTTGGGTTGTCCCTTGATGCCGTCCGCTTCATCCAGGGCGTTCAGAATAGCAGCCATGTCATGGCCATTAATTTCCGAAACATGCCACCCAAACGCGCGCCATTTTTCGGGCAGAGGACTAGTGTTAAAGCGCTGGACGATAGGGCCCATCGCCTGCAAGCCATTGTGATCCAAAATCACCACGAGGCGGTCGAGCTTGAATGCCGATGCCGCCATCGCAGCCTCCCAGATCTGCCCCTCAGCCAATTCCCCGTCGCCGATAACGCAATAAACCCGGCTTGAACGCCCGTCAATCCTCAACCCTGCCGCAATGCCGCAGGCAATTGAAAGGCCTTGCCCCAGCGAACCTGTATTGGCTTCAACGCCGGGAGTGCTTTTCAGATCGGGATGCCCCTGCAAAATCGAACCGAAACGTTTTGTTGTTTTCAATTCATCTTTCGGAAAATATCCGCACTCGGCGAGGGCAGCATACTGAACCAGGGCAGCATGCCCTTTGCTCAACAAGAAGCGGTCGCGATCCGGCCAGGAAGGATTGGAAGGGTCGTGGCGCATTTTTGAAAAATACAAGGCTGTGACCACATCTGCAATCGAGCAGGAACCGCCCAGGTGTCCGCGCTGGCCGACACCAACCATTTGAACGATGTGGAGCCGGACCGTGCGCGCAATCAGCTCCAATTCTTTTGCGTCTGTTTTTTCGGTTGCCGTTATTTTCATAATTTTTGTACCAGGCCGAGAAGAGCCAGGGAAATTGTTGTTCAAATAATTCGGAACGCTACCGTCTATGCTTTCGTCTCCGGAGGAGGCGGCGGGCCACCGGTGAGCGCCCATGAAAGCGTCTCCAGCGGCTTGCAAATAATTTCCGTTATGTGGAGCTCATGCAGCCGGGAAGAAGGCGCCGCTATCGCGACAACAGCAGTGTCGGCCCCACGCCCCGTGCCTGCAACCACAATGACCTTTTCTCCCGCTTCGACACATCCGCCATTTGTGGCCATCAGCAGGATTTCATGCACAACCTTCATGCCCTGACAAAACGTTCGCAGAAGCATAGCCATGATTGAAGGGACTCTCGAACCGTACAGATCGTCCGTGTGAAAAAGCATCGTGCCGAAATAAACCCGGTGGCCCTTCTCCTCCAGATCCGCAACAAGCGCCTCGGGAAAACGCTGCCCTGCGCGAAAACCGTATTGATGTGGAACTACAACCAGCTTTATGCCGGAGCCGAAAAATAAATCAGCGGCAATCAGTGCAGTTTCGCCTGTAGTGGAGGCAAGGACGATTTTGTCGATTCCGCGAGATTTGGCACGAGCAAGCGCCAAATCCAGCGTTGTTCCGGTATTCCGCTGGCCGGGTTTCTCAAAATAAATTATTTTCTCTTCAATAATTCCGGACGTTTCTGCCAATTCGCGCCCCTTTTCCTTTTCTTTGAATGCCGAGGATGATATCACAACAGCTGCACTCTGGTGTCGTGATCTTGCGGCGCTTTTTATAGGGAGAATTATGAAAAGGAAATTGTTGCTTTCCTGGAGCGGCGGAAAGGATTCCGCACTGACACTCCATGAGCTTAAGAAACTGGCGGATGTTGAAGTTGCCTCTCTTTTGACAACAGTCACGGAAGGATTTGAACGTATCAGCATGCACGGGGTTCGCCGGGAATTGCTCCTTGATCAAGCGGAGGCATTGGGACTTCCGATCGAAGAGATACTCATACCGCAAAAATGCTCCAACGAGATCTATGAAGAACAAATGCGCCAGGCCCTTGAAAAATTTCGTTCCAAGGGAATTTCGGCAGCCGCATTCGGCGATCTGTTTTTGCAGGAAATACGCTCCTATCGTGAAAAGCGCATGGCTATGATTGGAATGGACGCCGTTTTCCCATTGTGGGGCAAAAATACAAGCGACCTGGCACTGGAATTTATTGACCTCGGATTCCGGGCAGTCCTTGTCTGCGTTGATACGGAAATGCTGAGCGGCGAGTTTGCCGGTCGTGAATACGATTTGGATTTTATCCGCGATCTGCCCGCCGGTGTCGATCCATGTGGAGAGAATGGGGAATTCCACACTTTCGTTTACGATGGGCCGATCTTCAGCAAGCCTGTCAAGGTGCAGAAAGGCGAAAAGCTGCTGCGCGAAAATCGCTTTTATTACTGCGACCTCCTTGGGCTCTCCGCTGCGTCTCTTCGGTGATACGATGTCAACGTGCTTCCTTGATTTGCGCAGCCGCGAGAGTGGTAGAAATCGCTTTCAATGACTTCGCGTGGGAACGCGCTGCTTAAGCTCTTCAAACCATTTCAGGACGATATTGATTTTCCGTGAGCCTTCAGCTGTGGATAATGCAGGTCCGACTTCCTTCGATGCGCCAACTCGCTACGAAAACTCCGGAGAAAGGCGGACTAATAGCGTTATACTATCGCTGTTGGTAATCCAATAACGGTGCAATCCGCCCAAAGGGGAATATGATATGAGAGGGATTCAATTTCTCGTCGACGAGAAGGGCGAAAAATCCGCTGTGCTCATCGACCTGAAACGGCACTCTGAACTGTGGGAGGACTTCTATGATCGTGCCATTGCGAGGAGCCGTGATGGGGAGCCGCGGGAAACCCTGGCGTCCGTAAAATTGCGTCTCCAGGGCCGGAAACGCCGGCGCAATGGCTGACTACTCCATAGTGTTTGCCCGTTCAGCAAGACATTCGATCAAGTTTATCGCTTGTCCCGCCTTCGATTCCTTTTCAGCCCGTCATGCGACGAAGATTCTCGATATGAAGCTAACTTAATATTCTTTTCGCGCCGCGTAGCGGCGGTCTGATTTTATCCCGGCCTCTTAAGGCCGGGAAAAGTGATAATAGGAAAACAATGCGTCGCGTAGCAACGCCTGACCTGGAACCAAAATAATCGCTTTCCATAGTTGAGGTCAACCGTCGCTAACGCGACGGATATATATTTCTCGACCAATTCCCGGCATTAAAAAGGCCGGGCTAAAATCATGGGCCGCAACGCGGCCATCTTCAAATTTAGGATCAAGGGCTGAAAGCCCGCCCCATGGGATTGAAATTATGAATCGGGCCTTCGGCCCTTCATGTTTTGGCTGTCGGACGCCCTGCGGCTAAACAGTTGCCAGTTTCTTGTAGATCCGACCAACCGAGAAAACTCGATGCGGGTACTAGCGCTGATAGCGTAATTAGGATCTTAGTTTTGGTCCTTAATACTGTCATGCTCCCCCTTGTATTTGTCAGCAAGCGGCTGGGCAATATGCAGCGCGGTTTGGAAGGCAATCAGTCAAGCTATTCGAATTTATTTTCAGCTTCATACGGTGTTTTGTTCCATAAAACGACTTTTGGGGAGTCAGCCCTGGGATTTTTAATTGCACCGCCGCAAAATCGAATGAGGAAGGAGATTGAACCAAATTGCTGGAAGCGTCATCCTAATAGAATCGATTCCCCGCGGAGAGAATTATGCATAACATCCTCATGCCGGTTTTGTTGCTATTTTTTACAGGACAGCAAACTCCGTCTTTTTCCACACCAGAGGCGGCACATGATGAATCTGTGCCTGTTTTGGAGCGAGCATCCAAACTCCTCAACTCCCGAGATCCTGCTGAACATGCTTGGGGAGCATACCTGGACGGGCAAAACAAGCTGACAGTCCTTCAGCCCAAGCTGGAGGAGCTTTTGCAAAAGACCGGTAATTACCCATCCAAATTCGACAAATCCCAATTCGACGAGCTTCTCGTGCGCCGTTCCATTGTGGACGCTGCCATTAACATGGGCGCTGCGCTGCCAGAAGATATCATAGACAATATGTATTCAAATGATGCAATCGTGCTTTTAGCTCAGTCTCCCAAGAATTACGCAAACGCAATTCTCTCTCGTTTTATAAGAGAAACAAATTCCGTTCGTTGGATAGCCTTAGGCAATCTGCTTTTGGAAATCAAAGAGCCGAGATTCCCATTGGTTTTGATGGAGGACCTGAAGGTAATTCCTGTCACCGTCCTTGTACATGATCCAGAATGGAAGGGACCAGGAGGAATAGGCGGCGGATATGGCTATGGTCTCAATCCTTGTAAAATCCTGTCAGGTTTTCCTCCAATTGCCATTTATGATATTTCAGTTATCCCAGG
>JAHFUH010000227.1 GCA_023265215.1 Acidobacteriota bacterium | reverse complement strand
ATGGAAACCTTGGGATTGAGGCCGACTGCCGCGAACACCGCATTTTTGGCAGCCGGCCCGGAACATCGGGAAGCGACCCCGAATAAAACACCACCGCAAAGCCGGCAGACACCATAATTTCGCCAGCTTTCACAAGAGACGATTTCTCGGCCTGAATGCTTTTAAGCAGTTTGTCAGCGGGCTCATCATTGGGATCTTGGGGATCTTGCTCTACGAGTTTCCCCCGCATTGCGCTGATTGTTACCCACACGTGATACTGTGGGTGCAGGTAGCCCGGAGATTCATTTTCAGCTCTGCGTTCAACGCCGAAGGCGTTGCCTGCAGCGCCGATGCCGGCGTCTCCTGGCAGGAGTGTTGACATTTATTTGAATATTATTTGCCCCTGCCAGCGGCACCTGAACAACGGAAAGAAAGAGGTTATCGTGGGAGTTCAGGCGTGGCCTGCGAAAGACTCGTGCCAAGGATTTGCTCAAACTTATTTGGATAGCAAAGTCTCTGTAGTTGGACCCAGAACTCCTTGCATCCAAGCATTCAAGTTGTTTTGTGATAAGATCGTTCAAACGAAATATCTTGTATAGTTGTTTTCTTTTGCCTGTTCACGGGGGACTCGCAATGCCGCTGTACAACCAATCATGGAATCGGTTGGGGCTGATTTTTTCACTATTGCTCACCGTTGCGCTTTCGGCTGCCGTTCCAAGTATTTGCTGGGCCGAAAACCTCAAATTGATCCGGCAAGGCGAATCGGGAATGGGACCAATATCTCCTGCCGAAATTCAGGAGAATGAATCCCATGTGATGCTGGTTAGAAATGGCGAGGTTGTTTTTGAGTATGATTCTCAGGAAGGCTCCGAGGTTGATGTGATCATCGAATTTGAAGGAACGCCTGAGGCGGCGATGAAAGGCGTTTCAATGCAGGAGAAATTGATGATCGTCAATAATCGCAATCGCGAGTCCCAGGCCTTCAAACGCGCAATACTTGACATTGAAAATGCGACGTTCAGGGACAAAGGGAAGGCTGCAAAACTGGAGCGGGATGTTTTTAAAAGAGAATTCCACAATGTGTTTCATGGCATTGCCGCGCGGGTGCAGAAAGGAAACCTGAAGAACATTGAAGGCATACCTGGAGTCAAAAAAATATGGCCGGATGAAAAAGTTAAAGCACATCTCGACCAAAGTGTGCCTCTGATCGGCGCCAACCGGGTATGGACTAGTTTGGGCGTCACTGGAAAAGATATCTTGGTCGCTGTACTTGATACCGGCATAGCATACACTCATCCCGATTTGGGCGGTTGCATCGGGATCAATTGCAAGATTATCGGGGGGAAGGATTTCGTTAATAAAGACGACGATCCATTGGATGATAACGGCCACGGAACACATGTGGCAGGAATCATTGCAGCAAACGGCATTGTGAAGGGCGTGGCGCCTAATGCCAGACTGCTTGCCGTTAAGGTGCTGGACAGCGGCGGGAATGGATTTTCCTCAACGATCATTGAAGGGATTGAATATGCAGTCGATCCTGATCAAAACCCGGCTACTGCCGACGGCGCGAAAATAATAAACCTAAGCCTTGGAGGTTCCGGCAGTCCGGATGATCCCGTGTCTCGGGCGGTAGACACCGCTTCCGATCTGGGAGTCGTGGTCTGTGTTGCTGCGGGCAACAATGGGAGCGGGGGCTATGAAACGATTGGATCGCCCGGACTGGCCCGAAAAGCGCTCACCGTCGGGTCCAGCAATAAATATGACTTTCTTTCCCATTTCAGTTCGCTCGGGCCATCGCCTGAGATTTATCAAATCAAGCCGGAAGTGCTTGCGCCGGGAGAAAACATCTACAGCACCTATCTGAGCTCGGGATATACAACCCTAAGCGGTACAAGTATGGCGACGCCACATGTCGCCGGCGCCGCTGCGCTTCTGCTGGAACGCTCCCCGTGGATGATGCCTGAGGCAGTGAAGCAAGCTCTTATGCAACGCGCGAAACGGCTGAAGGACAATTTACTCCAACCCTACAATATATTTCAGCAGGGGAGTGGACGAATAGACATTTACGCTTCCGCCACACTCGGCGTGCTCGGGTTGCCGGGGAATCTGGGATTGGGGGTGGATGATACAAGCCAGCCGACCTTTGATAAATCTCAAACCATTACTCTTACTAATTATAATTCAGCGCCCGTGACCTACAACTTTTCTGCAACCGGAACATGTTCTTCGGGCTGTATCATGAATTTGATTCCGGCTTCACTGACCCTGGCGCCGGGCGAGACGAGAGGTTTTGAGTTCAAGCTCAACGTCAATAACAGCCTGACGCCCGATCTTCTCAATGCCCCCTATGATTATGAAGGGAATATTGAAGCCGTCGCGGCAGGGGATGCGTTTCAAATGCCATTTGCATTTTTCAAGGCGCCTCTGGTAACTCTTCAATTCGACGCAGATAAACCGTCGACTGTTTATTTATTTAATAGAAACGGGACCTATAAAACCATTGGAAGTCCGCAAAATGGTCAAAAAGTGCTGGTGGGGCAAGGTATTTACGATATTCTGGCTTATTTCAATGGTTCAAAAATGGTTATTCAGGAAGGCATGGAAATGACCGAAAACAGGAATCTGCCTCTGCTGGCTTCGCAGGCAACCTGTCGCGTAGGTATTATCCCCAGCGGAATTGACGGCAATATTCTCTCAGTTGAACGAGTCATTATTACCAGAAGCATTTATTTCAAAATGAGCGATTTCATTTTGGCTTCAATGGGAGGACCTTACGAGCCATGGAGTGATATTTCACCGATCAGCAGCAATGTAGTTATAGAATTAAGCATGCTGGTCAATTCTTACCCCAGCCGAGGTCCTTCTTATACTTTTCATTTTGGATCAAAAAGCGGGGTGAGCACTTCCGCGTGGGCGACGAACAGGCCGGAGGACTTCCGTAGGGAAATACACAAACTGAATTTTCCGACTAACATACCAAACGTTCAGCCTGAGGAATACTTTTTTATCAGGCTCGGAAGCCGAGAAGCAAGAGGGGGTGCTTTTGGCTCAAGATGCTCCTTAATAACGCCGCCGTTCGTAATGGAGGCATACTACCTCCCCCCCCCATATCCCGAGTTCCTGTCGGGTTATGTGCATAAGAATATCTATGCACTTTCAGATCCGAATAACTGTAAATCGAACACTGTTCTTCAGTATTCGATTCCTCTCATGCGTCCCAAAGACCGGAGGCAACTCGATTTCTCATGGTTCAGAGGCTATCTTTTTTCAAGCGATTCAGAAACAGTGAATTCAGGACTAGGCCCATATTTCTGGAGCGGAATCTTTGACAACTATCCAACCTCGATCAGGTGGTACTCTCCGTATGGAATGACGCATTATTTCCCTTTCACAAGCCAAGTATTTGATATTGTTCAGCCTAACGGTGATCGTTCAATTCCCTTCGAGCTTTATAAAGGAAGTGATCTGATAAGGCGGGGCAGCATTGAAGGAGAATGGACGCTTAGTGTCCCGGTCAGCGGGCGTTACCGGCTCAAGCTTTTGATGAATAATTATTACATTTCCGGAAATCCTGGTTTGGCGACTGTGGATGCGTCATTTAATACAGCCGCGCCGGACCGAAATCCGCCATTCATCACTCAATTCATAGTAGAGAAGGATGGGAATATTTCCTATCCTCTGGTCGGTGGAGAACAAATCTGGCTGGGTGTGGGAGATGATATCGGAGTCGCTTCGGTGACTCTCGAATACAAGCCGGCCGAAGGAAGTTGGGTGCGTCTGCCATTGTCGAGTTCATTCGCTGGCGTTTATAGCACGTTCTTTCCATTTGATTTGTACGGGGTGGTTGGTCTTCGTATTTCCGCTGCCGATATGCAAGGGAACACTTTGCAGTTCGAGACTCAAGTCTATGTGGCTTCGAACACGAACGTTTTTATCGATGTCCCAAATAATCATTGGGCGAGCGCATATATACTCCGCATTTACGGCGCAGGTTGGACAACGGGCTGCGTTCAGGATGATCCTTCCACTCCGCAGAATGAAAGGAGATATTGCCCGGATAACGCGGTTCCTCGAGAGCAGGTGGCTGCATTTCTGGTGAGGGCGATTTCAGGAGAGCCACCGGCGAATTATTGTGAAGCGGGCACGCCATTTTCTGATGTTGCAGCCGACACATGGTCCTGCAAGTATATTAAAAAGCTTCGTGAGCTTGGCTTGACTACCGGATATGGCGACGGCCGCTACGGGCCCTCCGACCTTATCACCCGAGAGCAGGTAGCTGCATTTCTGGTGAGAGCGGTTTCAGGCGAACCTCCGGCAAATTATTGCGATTCAGGAGCGCTATTTTCTGATGTTGCAGCCGACACATGGTCCTGCAAATATATTAAAAAACTTCGTGAGCTTGGCTTGACTACCGGATATGGCGATGGGAGATATGGCCCCGGCGATTCCACGACAAGGTCTCAAATGGCTGCATTCCTCGTCCGAGCTTTCCTTGGCATCCCTTGAGTCACGTTGAGGGGAACGGGATTACAATTTTCGAAGCCGCATGTAAACAAGACATGGAAGGCATTATCGCTATCCTGAAGGATTCCACTTATGATTGCGACGAGAGATCCGGCGCTTGGTTCAAGATAAGGAATCCAGAGTACAGCCAAATTCGGTCCTTCGTCCTGAAGAAACATTGTCGTTGGAATATCGATGGCATTCCTTGGCCATCAGGAGAACGCTACTATCCAGAATCTTACATGGTTCTGGATAGCTCTAAAACCACGCAGGATGATGTGAATATCCTGAAATATTAATATCTTCGGTTCAGCTATTCACATCCACGTCTGCGCCATCACAATAAAAATCATCGTGCTTAATTGAAAACATCAAATTATTATTGGAATTATCTGCACTGCATTGGGGTGTTGTAATGGCTATCTCCCGCAATCCCAGAATGCCTCAGAATGAAAATAGGTTAGTAATGGTCCATAACGGGCGATCTGGGAAGTAGCAAATCCAAATACCCCAAACACAAGCTCGTTGACTTCCATGCGGTGGCATTCTGGAAATTGAGTTTGTTTTCTTTCCCCTGTTGGCGGGTTAGCGGCAGTGTGAGAGAGAAGGGAACTGAGAACAACCATGATTCACTCCTCGAAAGATGCGAGGAAATCAGCTGAGAAACTGGGATAATCCTGAGATCCGCCGAGTTGTTAGATGGATGTTGTATGGAAGCCTCAAATTGGCCAATTTTAAAGGTTGGCTTCTGCCTTTAAATCTTGTATTATCAACAAACTTTGGGCGGTTAGCTCAGCGGCAGAGCATCGGTCTTACACCCTGATTCAAGACTTCCAGTCCTTTGCAGTCTGTTTCCTAAGTTTCTATTGTATCAAGCGTTTGCCGGTTCCGATTTGTAGTATAATTATGCCCAATTCGGGCCGTTTTCAGATGACTTGTTGATAGGCGTTGATTGAATCGGCTGTATAGGAGCATTGAATTGGCCGCCTAGCCCTTGGCCTCATGAACCAGGGCGAAAGCCGGGGACCCTGCTCGGTTGGCGGCCTTCGTTCAGGGAATTGCGGAGGGAGCGATGGAAGATCAATACAATTGGGATTCAAAAGCGATCGCCGATACAATCCTGATCCCACTCGCAGCAATGCTTGAGAAATTTAGCCAATTGCCGACATTGAAAAATATGATCGCGCTTGGATGGGTGCTTAGCCAAAAGGACTTTAAACAGGCCTATAACTATATTTTCTGGGAGAAGCCTCTCCAAGCTCAAGCTATAGCAGAAAAAGTGAACGCTGCAATCAACCAATTATTAAACCTCCCTGAGCCTCAATTTGATGCGCACGGCCAAATAGGCAAGTTATTTGAACAAGACTATAAGAGAGCGGTGAAGCGATTACCTGAAGGCTCTTTTCTTGAAAGGGCACAGGTATTAATGCGTCAACCCCAGCCTTCACTTACGGAAATTCAGGAAAGAAAATTAAGGCAGATTGAAGAACGGAGGTTGGAAGAAATCGAAAGAATGATGCAGACTGCTAAATATCAGAACGCCATTAATACTGCACGGGAAGCAGCAGAAGATTTGAGGCAGTTTGCGTCAATGATGATAGCAGACGAGGAGAAACACGCCTCAAAAGCTGAAGAAGAAATCGAGCCTGATAAGAAGCTGGCTTCAAAATCTTATCCGACTGCTTTGGGGCACAACCTTGATGAATATAGAAATAGGCTCGGTTTTTCGATGAAACGACTTGCCGAAGAAATCGGGATTTCAGAGCGATCCATAAAAAGCTATATTAGCGGGGGTGTGATCCCTTCTGCAAAATATCAAAAGAAACTGTATGATTACTTTACCAAGACACACAAATTAAAAGTAAAATCTCTGGACCTCAGCGAAATTCTTCCCAATATCGACAGCTAGAAAACTGCACCCAGACTGCACCGAGACTGCACCAGGCCTGCACTAAAGCTCCGCATTTCTCATGAAATAATAGTCTTCAGTTAAACGGAGGCTGTTATGAATGAATTCCTTACAACAAACGATGTCGCAAAGCTTCTCAAGAAGGCGCCTGCCACAGTTTTATATTACGAAAAAGTCGGCAGATTGACGCCTAGGCGAACGCAAAGCGGGATACGGCTTTTTTCTCGTGAGCAGGTGGAACACCTCGCCAGCGAAATGGGAAAAATGAAAATAGTCAAGGTATGCGCATAAACGCAAAGCCCCGGGCGGCTATTCCCAGGGCTCAATATTTTTTTTGGGATGGTACAGACATGAGACATATACCACAAAACAGCGATGAACACAAACCGGCAAGAGAAGTTCTCGGGGATTCATTCCCGCCAATATCACCAAATCCGCTTATCGAAATAGCTAAGGATGTTAAAAGCGGTTTTGATTACGCTCGGCGAAGCCTGCAAAGCATTAATCGATTACGCAAGGAAATTGCAAAACTCAATCGAGTAGTTGCCGACCAGCAAAGCCGGCAGGAATACCTTGAGAACTTAGTCATTCAGCGGGGGCAGAATGCTCAGTGATTCCCATCTCCGCGAGCTTGAGGGCTCTGGCTTGATCGCTGACACGATCGCCAAGGCGGGCTTTTTTACCGCAGCGGCTGACCAGGTGAAACAAATTCTCGGATTCAATGCCGGGCCCGTGCTTGCAATTCCGTATCGAAGCATGAACGGGAAAGGCGAATTTACCCGCATCAAACCGAGTACTCCTTTTCTTGATCGATACGGAAAGCCTTCGAAGTATCTCAGCCCGAAAGGATCCGGGAACCGGCTATATATTCCTCCGCTAATTTCAACCGAGCAGCTCCGGGATAATAAGATTCCGCTCTATATCACCGAAGGTGAAAAGAAGGCGCTCAAAGCCTGCCAGGAGGGGCTCTGCTGCATTGCTGTTCCTGGCGTCTGGAGCTGGAAGCAGCGCAGCGGCAGCAATAGTGTACCGATTCCGGATCTTGATTTGGTCGAATGGAAATATCGGACTGTCCAGCTTGTTTTCGATTCCGATCTCCGGGCTAAGAAGGAAGTCGCGACGGCACTTTATGAACTCTCCAAGGAACTGGAGCGGCGCCGCGCGCATGTCCGAAAGATCGATCTTCCGGACGGGCCAAAAGGCGAAAAGTGCGGGTTGGATGATTATCTCATTGTGCACAGCATTGAGACGTTCTGTTCCTTGCCTCATTCGCCGGTTTTGCCTCCCGAGTTCGCCTACATCGAAATCACACCCGTAACGGAATTCATTCGCAAGCCTTTGCCGAATCGCGAAGCCATCATAGGCCGCGGCGTGCTCTATCCGAAAAGTCGACTGGGGCTCACAGGTCCAGGCAAAAAGGGAAAGTCGATGCTTGTTCAGAATATTGTGCTTTCCCTGGCGGCCGGCATTCCCTTTCTGGGCCAGTTCCCGATTCCGATTCCTCGGCGCGTGGTCTACATCCAAAGCGAAGTAAGCCCTCACGCAATGCAGGACCGGCTCAAGCGAATGATTGATTCCCGGGCTGATGAGAACCTCAAGTTCCAAAGCGCAACCCTGGTAAACGCTCCAAATCTAAAGATAGATTCGAAAGAAGGCTATCGAGCGATTGAGATGATTCTAGAGCAAAGCAAGGCCGAGGTTGCCGTATTCGACC
>JAHFUH010000748.1 GCA_023265215.1 Acidobacteriota bacterium | reverse complement strand
AGGATGCGCCCCCGATATTGATTGGCCGCCAGCGCGAATTTGTCGCCGACCGCGACGGCATGCTTTTTTTCACCGTCAACCACTGGGAGACACGCAATGCCGGAGGTGCATTTCGCGTGACCGTTTCCGTGAATCGCGGCCCGGGCGGCGGGACCGGCGATTTGGGCAGCGCGACACAAAGGCGCGAGAAAGTCATCACAATTGCCGGCAACCAGGCGTGGGTCGATACCGGCATCGATCTGGATGCTGATATGACGCTTGATATAGCCGCTGAAGGGCAGATAACATTCCGCAGAAATCAACTCGTCGGCCCGGATGGTGATCGCAGCTATAATGCCAGCGATGTTAATTACCCAATGAACAACTTCGGCGTCGGCGCGCTCATCGCTAAAATTCGCTATCAGAATGGCACTGACTCCGCCCCCCGATTTATTGGTGCGCGTAGCTCCAGGCGAATCGGATCGAGTGAATACGGACGCCTGTTCCTCGGCATCAATGACAACAATGTGAGCGACAACACCGGATCCTATCGCGTGATCATCCGGTGGTGAAACTAAATTGGTGTCAGGTTAGAATTCCCCAAATTTTATTCGGCTGGTTTTTTTTAATCCTTTGCAAAGAAATTGGGGGAATTCTAACCTGACACCAATTTTTATGAGGAAATAATCGGTAGAATCCGTAATACACATAGGAAGGGTTGAATTTTTCCAGAATGCTTATGCTTTCGGAAAGCCTGTGAGACATGCGGGCCAGGTTTGTCATTCGGATGCACCCGGGCGGAGTGCGAGTGCGGGCCATGCAGGAAATCCAGAATCGGTTCATGAATAACCATTACCAGGCTTCGATTCCCCCGAAGCTATGGTTTCCCTTTGATCGAATCCCGGCAGTGCATCCCGCAATACCGGCTGTTTGGCTTTGTGCGCAACATCCCACTGTTTCCATTCACCTTGTTGGCGCCTTGACGAATTGAATAGGAGGTAGGGATCATGTACAAAATCATTGGAGCAGATGGGCGAGTGTATGGGCCTGTCAGCGCCGAGCAACTGAGGCAGTGGATGGCGGAGGGCCGTGCTAGCTTTCAGACCAGAGTTCAGAAAGAAGGAGGCACAGAATGGGTTCTGTTAGGCTCATTGCCGGAGTTCGCCGATGCGTCTACGGTAGCGCCTCCACCCATAGCAACGGCGGAGGCCCGGCGACAGGCGCGAGAAGTGCTCTCGCAAGACTATCGGATCAGCGTCGGAGACTGCATTGGCCGGGCATGGGAACTGATTAAACGGGATTTCTGGTTCCTAGTCGGGGCCAGTTTCGTCGCCGGATTGATCGGAGCGGGCGGATTTATCCCCTATCTCGGTGCCGTGGCCAGCCTAATCATCGGCGGACCCATGATGGGCGGACTCAGCGCGCTTTATTTGAAGAAAATCCGGGGACAATCTGCGAGCTTCGGAGATATATTCCTTGGTTTCGGTTCTGCATTCGGGTCGCTGATTGGGGCTTATTTAATCTGCATACTGCTCATCACGGTGGGATTTATTTTTTGCATTTTGCCCGGAATTTATCTGGCCGTGTCCTGGGTGTTTACCATTCCTCTGGTCATCGACAAACGAATGGGCTTCTGGGACGCGATGGAATTGAGCCGCAAAGTCGTCACCAAACACTGGTGGAAGGTGTTCGGCCTTGTGATTGTGCTCGGCCTGCTGGGCATCGCCGGTTTGCTGGTGTGTATCGTGGGCGTCTTTGTCGCATGCGCGATCGGCCAGATCGCAATCCTGTATGCCTATGAGGATATCTTCCACTCGCGGCCCGAGCCCAGAGTAGTCATTCCCTAAGCTGATTCCGATAGACATCATCGGCTGCCGCAGCGAAAATCAAAATTTCCAGACATAAGGCCGTAATTTCGCATATGCCTGGTGTACTATGACCATTGGGATTTCCCTGAAAAGGCGAGGCGATTATGATCTACTTTACGGAACTTGAAAACCTGCCGACGCACGACGCCAAAGGAGAGTATCTTGGGCGCCTGGTCGATTTGGCAATCAATCCGAGCCAGAATTCGTTTCAGGTGGCCTGTTTTTATGTGATGAGCCCTAAGAAGACGCTCATGTGCATTCCGTACGATCAGATTTCGACTATCTCCGTGCGGGCTGTGCAGACCAGTATACCTGCGTCGGAGATCCACGGCGCCGCTCCTGATGAAGGACTGATTTGCATTAAAAAGGATGTCCTGGACCAGCAGATCATCGATGTCAACGACCAGAAAGTCGTCCGGGTGATTGACGTCGACTTTGACATCCAGCCGAATCATAAGCATACGGATCTCCGCATAGTTGCGGTGAACGTCGGCGCGGCGGCGGCCGCGCGCCGCCTGCTGCAAGGCCTGTTCGCCAAGCACCGGATCCGGACCATCACCTCCGTCCTGCCTACCAAGACGATTCCATGGGAGTTTGTCAACCTCATCGAACCCGATCCGGCACGACGTGTGAAGCTGAGGATCTCCTACAATCGTTTGGCGGAACTCCATCCGGCGGACCTGGCGGATATTCTTGAAGATCTGAGCCGTGACGAACAGCGATCTGTTATCGAATCCCTCGATGATGAAACAGCCGCCGAGGCGGTTTCAGAAATTCCCACGCGCATGCAGGTGGCGCTGCTGAATAGCCTGTCCGCGGGCAAGGCTGCGGACATTGTCGAAGAGATGGCTCCGGACGAAGCGGCGGACGTGCTCCAGGAACTCGCGC
>JAHFUH010000226.1:421-8166 GCA_023265215.1 Acidobacteriota bacterium | reverse complement strand
TTTGAGGAGGGAGTCTTCTCGTTCAAGAAGAAAATGTTCTCCCGAATCGAGATTATTTTCTGGGCGATTCAAATTATCTTCTCGACGATTTGGAAAACATTCAGGGCCGGGCAGAAAGTAGTTTCCGGCACGCCGGCCACCCTGAGTATGAAGAAGTGCCTCGCCTGCCTTTATCAACGACCGGCCACCCCTCGTCCGAATTGAGATGCTATTCCGTTTTCAATTCTGGTTTGAAGCCGACTACCAATGGCTTAGTATCGATTCCCGAGGTTTTGCAATTGGCTCAATGAATTGTTTTTTTTGCATTATTCCGCATTATTACGCGTCCTTTCTTGCATCTCCGCATTGGAATGCCGGACACAAATAATTATTTTGATATTATTTTAGCGCACGGTCTTCCGGCACAATCCGGCGAAGGGTATACACATCCGTTTTCTGCAATTCCTGAATATGATCCGATAGCTGCTCCCACGGATCCCAGACGGCGCTGAGCAGCTTTCCCGTGAGCCCATCGCTTGCAGACGATGCGAGAAATACAGCCAGCTGCGCTCCTTTTTCCAAAGGAGCGCCTCCCTGAGCTTTCTGCTGGACCGCACGTTCGTGGAAATCGTGCCCGACTGTTTCCGGCCCGGCTGCAAGTACTTCGTCCAGAAGTCGCGTGTTGAGGGCGCCGGGGGCAATGGCATTCACGTCGATGCGATCGTTGCGCACTTCCTCCGCAAGAGTTTCTGCAAATCGGACCACCGCTGCTTTGGAGGTGGCATATGCGCTCAATCGCGGCAGGGGCGCTGTTGCGCCGCCGCCGGACAGCTGCACAATTTTTCCATACTGACGAGCTTTGAAGTATGGCAGAACCGCCCTGCACATCAGGATTGACCCGAGCAGATTGATTTCAATTGCGCGAACCCATTCGTCCCAATCGACCCTTTCAATCAATCCTTTGGGGCCATAGACGCCGGCATTGTTTACGAGAATGCTTAAGTGCGGAAAGAGCTGAAAGGCCTGGGCTGCAAGCTCTTCCACGTCCGATTGTCTGGAAACGTCTGCCGACTGGATTTCGATTCTCTGCCCCTTGCCGGCAGACAAAACCGCCTCTGCTTTTGCCTGCTCCAGTGTTTTGAAATCTCGCGCGCATAGAAAAACATCCGCGCCGGCTTCAACATAGGCCTTTGCAATTGCCAACCCCAGTCCCTGGCTCGCGCCCGTGATTAGGGCCGCTCTTCCTTCGAGAGAATATTTCATCGCGAAGCCCTTCCAATCGTGAAATACCGGATCCCCGGGTGCCGGTCCAGGCTTTCCGCCAGGAACCTGTTTGGATCGAGCACGACCGGCGAGGACATGGCAGACAAAAGTGAATCAGATTCGATCGATTGATACATCGGCCACTCCGTGGCAATTACCAGTGCCGCCGCTGATTCCAATGCGGAAATCGGGTTTGAGTGAAGAGCCGCGATTTGATTCAGCGGTTCCGGGAGGGTCTTGATTGCCGGGTCATGGACTTGAGGGCAGGCTCCTTGTTGGGAAAGCCATTGGCAGAGTTCGACAGACGAGGATCGGCGCAGCGTGTCCGTGCCGGGTTTGTAGGTCAATCCCCATACTCCGATTTTCAAGCCCGCAAGTTTTGGGAAAAGAAATGAAAGGGTTCGCCGGCTCCATTTTTTATGAGCCTCATTGCTTTCCTGGATTGCCGACATCAGGTGTGCAGGTTGATTTAGGCTGATTCCCAGTTGGGTGAGGAAACGGACATCCCTGGCCAACGTGCCGCCGGCAAATGCGGAGCCGGGAGAAAGATATGCCCGCGGCCCGATCCGTGTGTCGGTTTTCAGAGCGCGTTCCACCTCCTTGGCGTCGGCGTCCACTCGCTCGCAAATGGAGGCGATTTCATTGATGAATGTGACGGAGACGGCAAGAAAAGCATTCAAAGCGTGCTTTGCCATCTCGGCGGATTCGACCGACATCCACTCTATTTTGTTCGTGAATGGGGCGAGCATCGCGGCCACACGAGCGCCGTCGTTCGGATTGCGCAGCCCGACAACCACGCGGTCCGGCTTGGTGAATGCGGCAATGGCCTTTCCCAATCGTAAATTCTCAGGCGAGTAGCCGAATGTAATCTCAGCATTCGGGAGGGATTTGGCGCATTCTTGTTCCAGCCTGTGTGTCGTGCCCACAGGCAATTGTGACGAGATGAGGACGAGGGAACCTTTGGCAAGGTACTGGAAGAGCTGAACTGTTCGATCCACCACGAAGTCGACATCGGCCCGGTCCTCATCATCAACGGGAGTGTCGTAAGCTACCCAGATTATTTCTGATTCCGACAGTGCAATGGACGGGTCTGCGCTAAAGCTCAAACAGCCTTGGGTTATTCCTTGCTGGACCAGTTCGGCAAGCTCAGGTTCATACAAGGGAGGTTGTCCGGATTGCAGCTTTCGAACAGTTTCAGTATCGAAGTCCAGACCAACGACCTGATGGCCTGCCGAAGCCAGGCAGGCAGCTGTTACAGTCCCCAGATGCCAGAGGCCGACGACACAGATTTTCATGCTCTTTTCTCCAAAAGCCAGCTGTTTGCCTGCAGATATTTGAGCGTAAGGATTACGCCCTCCCGAATAGATACTCGAGGCGTCCAGCCCAGGTTCCGTATTTTGCTGCAGTCCAGGAAAATGAACGGGCTGTCGCCGACCCATCCGCGTTCCCCTCCCGTGTACGCCAGTTTAGGTGACAATTCCAGGTAATCGGCAATCCATCGGATGGAGTCATTCACCTGGCAGTATTTGTCCGTTCCCAAGTTGAAAATATTCACTCGCTCGTTTGCTTTGTCTATTGCCATGAATATCGCATCGATGCAGTCCTGGACATATAGGTAAGATTTTCGCTGAAGTCCGTTGCCCAATACCTGCAGCTTATCGGGATCGCTCCGCAGCGAGCGATAAAAATCGAAAACGTGGCCATGCGAATAGCGTTCACCAAGAATGGACACGAAACGGAAAATGTATCCCTTGAAGCCAAAACCTTCGCAATAAGCTTCGATCAAACCTTCGCAAGCCAGCTTCGAGGCCCCATACAGGGATGTCTGGACGGGGAAGGGCGCGTTTTCCGAGGTGGGGAATACATCGGGTTCGCCGTAAATGGAACCCGTGGATGAGAAGGCTATTTTCTTGATATCATTGCTGCGCATTGCTTCCAGGACATTGAAAGTAGCCAGGGTGTTCTGCTCAAGATCCCTACCCGGGTGTTCCGTACCGAACCGGACATCCGCATTGGCGGCCAGGTGAATCACGAACTCGCAACCTGCCATGCTTTCAGTCAAAGCCCGGGTGTTCAACAAATCATTCAAGACCAGCTTGAAATTGCTGTTTCTCCCGGCCTTTTGCAGGTTATCTTCGAATCCTGTAGATAAATTGTCATAGGCGATAACTTCGTGTCCCTGCTCCAGGAGCCTGTCGATGAGATTGCTTCCGATAAATCCTGCGCCTCCGGTTACAAAATATTTCATATATTCCCGCTCGTTGATACTTGGAGATTGTGATGCTTTGCGTCTTGGCGTTACTTTTCGTATCTGACTTTATACAGCTTTTCAAAACGAAATTTTATCAATGCGCGAATCCACAGGATTGGGTCTTTGACGAGTTTTATCTTTTTCCCCTCTTTGAAAGAGCGCGACTTATAATTAACAGGAATTTCAAGCGGAACATAGCCTTTCCTGAGCAATTTGATTACGATTTCCCAGTCGAAATCAAAACGGTTCGCTTTCAACGTCAATCCAAACAGGCAATCGCGACGGAATACTTTGTACATTGTGAACGGGTCATTCAAGTGCTGGCGGCAGGCAAGATTTAGAAGCCCCTTGAATATTTTCTGTCCCATATTCATGACAAAAGCGATAAAGCGCGCGTTCTCAAACTGGCGCATTTTCCAGCCCTTCAAGTGCCTGGATCCTAAAACGAAAGCTTTCTGATATCGGAGCAGTGGTTTGAGCAATTGATCGTAGTCATTTAAATCGTATTCCAGATCCGCGTCCTGGATGATGACAAATTCGCCGCTGGCTTGCTCCAGGCCTCTGCGGACAGCATGGCCTTTGCCCAGTGGCTTGTCTTCAAAAATGGTGAACACGCCGGGCGTATCGCGGAATTCTTGCACTTTTTGCCGCGTTCCATCGGTTGAATTGCTTTCGACTATGATGATTTCTTTCTGGACTTCTTTTATTTCCTTTTCCAGAAGGGAATGCATCAGGATGTCGAACGTATCGGCTTCGTTGTATGCTGGAACGATAATGGATAGAACAGGAGTTTGTGTGAAATGATTCTTGCGGCACAAGATATTCATTCCGCTTGTAATGTATTTTATATTGTTGGTATTGACAGCGGAAGGAAGGCATCGCGTGGCCGCATTGATTGCCCTGGAATAAAAGGGCACCGGATATTTGCGGAAATGGTCTTTTATATATTCAAGCTGCAGATACTTATAGTTGGGCGAAATGTATATTTCATGAAAACCGCTTCCGCAAAGTGCGTTTTGCACCGTTTCTCTATTGAAATAATGCAGATGCTCGGGTTTGAACTCCATCCAATTACTCTTCATCAGCCTTGCGGACCAACTGTTTAATGACGGAGTCACTAGGAACAGCACTCCATCGGGGGCGAGAAGCTTGTGGATTTGTTTCAGAAACCTGATTGGATTCCGCACATGCTCGAGAACATCGAAAAGGGCACAGACGTCGAAAAAGCCTTCTGGCAGAGCCATGTCTTCAATATTCCCACAGGATACGGATTCTCCGCCCAACTTGGCATTGGCTATGCTTGTCGCGCTTTCAGAGACTTCAATGCCGCGAACTGCAAATCCTGCTTGTTTTGCAACCTGGAGAAAATCTCCATTGCCGCAACCGATTTCAAGCAGGCTTCCTTCTTTCTTCCCGTAGTATCGAATCAACTGCTCGACATATAGACGGGCCGTAGCCCTTTTCATATCTGACCGACGACAATTGCTCAAATCATCGTCGCCCATCAGGAAATAGTTGGATGTGTACACTGAGTTCAAAAACTCATCCGATGGTTGCGGGTTTAGAAACATGAAATCGCAACCGGCGCACTGGAAAAGAGAATGCTCATGAACCATAAACCTATATTGGATGTTGCGGCTTCCGCAGACATAGCATGCAGAGGCAAAATATGGATTATCCGTCAAATGCATGTATTCACCGGCTGCTTACGTTTGAGAATCACAAAAAGCACAATGCCCGCGCACGAAGCAATGCAGGAAATCAATCCGAGATTAAAGGAGGCTGGATCATATGCGAACCGAACCTGATGCGAGCCTGCTTCCAGGGGCAATGCCCTAAATAGGTAATCGGCTTTCAGGATTGGTTTCTCCTGCCCATCTACATACGCCTTCCATCCCGGGTAGTATAAGTCCGTTAATACGAGAAAACCATCCGATGAAGATTGTGTATGAATGATTATTTCATTGGAAAGGTAACTTGAGATCTTGACTTCCGATTGCTGAGATCTCTGCAACCCTAACGCGGCATGAGAGCAAAACTCTGGGGCGTTTTCCAGAATCACTTTCTGTCTCAAATCCGAATGAAGAGTATTTATCAGTCTGAGCGATTCATCCTCATTTTTTGCGCAAACAGCCTGAGGAACAATATAGGCTCTCGGAAAATAGTTGTTATTCTTCAAGATCACAATTTCACGATTATAGACAACAGAGAAATCCCGGGTGAGAGTGTTACCCGTATCCTTTCCCAGCAATTTAGCAACTTTCTCGCTATGCTTCGCCGCCAGCACATATTTGACATTTAGTAAATTCAAGTAAGGCGCCATATTGTTTAGGGGAGGCAGCAATTCATCTCCTACGAACCTATCATGCGATTCCGGGCTTATGAATGATCGTATGAATTGCAGGTAGCGGGAAGGATACATTGCATCGAGATTATTTATAGAATCAATATTGTAATAACTGCTGGTATTCGGGTAAAGAACGGAATTTGTTCCCAAAACTCGATAGGTTTCGCTATCGGAGCGAAGATAGTTTATGTAGGGAGGGACAGTCGCTGCATTATAGCGAACTGCGCGTTCGAAGGGAATGTAGTAAATAAGTTCCGTCGCCGCGATTACGACGAGCAGAATCATGGATAATTTCGGATTATTTCCAAGCGCCTGCCTCGCAAAAATAAAAGCAAGCAATAAAAAAAGCATAGTTACCAAAACAGCAAAAAAGACATAACGAAGCGTGCGGTTATCTCCGAGTTGGGGAAAAAGCTCCAATGGTTTCATAAGCAGATATATGGACAAAATGCCCAGCAGCGAAAACAGCGAAAGCGCTAGTGAGCGTCGCGATACGAGGCGCTGAATAATAGCGTCGGATCCCATCCCCGCCAGGACTGCAATGCAGAAAGAGAATTCAGGCTGACAATATTTTGCAAAAATGACCTTATTAAAGACCGGCAAGTAGCCAATCCAATTTATGAAAAAAAAGCCGAAATATTTGGAAATAAAAAACAGACAAAAAATCGCATAAAAATAAACCAATTTTTTATCATTCTCGTTTTTCTGTGAAAAGATTGAAAGCAAGGATAGAAACAGGGGGATGGCTCCAATGTAGGTGCCAAGGCTAAATGAACTAATGTCGTTCCAATTGTTGAAAACTTTGCCGAAGAAATAAGGAATTATTAGGGATATTCCGCCAATTAACGGATTCGATGCAGTGCCGATGGTTGAAACATGCCCGGTCCATGAGTTGTGGACATATTCCAAAAAAGGGAAGAGTTGAGGCCCGGAGAGCAAAAGCCCCAAAAGAAACGCTGCGAAAAATGGGATGAACTTTTTTAAACAGTAATGCTCAAGTTTCGGATTGGATGAACGGGAGAGAATCACTCTGAATGCATAATAAAGCGCAACCAGCAGAAAAACGCAAAAGGCCGATTCCGGCATCCCCCCCCAAATGGCAAAACACACAAGAAGGCTTCCAAAGGCAATGCGAATAGGCCTGGGATTTCTGAAAAGGCATTCGAATACAAAAATGCTTGCGGGCACTAAGACGTCGACATCCAAATGTCCCATATTGACATACAGGATGTTATACCCGCAGAGCATGAAGATGATGGAAGATGTGAACGATGCGAGGAGGGAACGATTGAATAGTCTAAGGTATAAGAATGTAAAAAAGCCCGCAGTCAAAATTCTCAATGCGAAGTACAGTTCCCATGCATATTGGAAGGAAAGCAGATGAATTAAAAGCCTGAAGGGAGAAAAAGGGGCGGATTGCATATTAGCGAGCAGAGGTACTCCCACTCCTGAATTAGGATTCCAGAGCGGCGCCCGCAGGTTCGCAAATGAGTTTCTTACTTTGGCAGCCCAGGGTTCGTATGCCCAGGATGAAGCGCCTGTGTCGATCACGGGTCTTACGCTTTGCCACGCCGTGTAATTATAAGGGCCGGAGGGCATCGTGCCCGGGCACATGGAGGAGGTCCGGAAAGTGTGGCCGAAAAAAAAAACGTTATTAAAGATAAGAAGTATTATGAATATTAAAAATAAGGCGGCATAAAGGGGTTCCCGTTTGGTGTCGGTATCCTTTGAGGAGAAAAGGCGGTCAATGAAGGATAAAGATTCAAAATAGGAAATGACTGGGCCGCATCGGGAAATAAGAAATGCCAAAAAGCAGCAGAAAAAGCCCGCCAGGATTGGAGCGAAGACAAGGCGAAGCACGAGGAACTGGGATTTATGAAATTGGAGCCAATCCCGCTGGAGAAG
>JAHFUH010000226.1:0-411 GCA_023265215.1 Acidobacteriota bacterium | reverse complement strand
AAAAAAAATCGTCGCCTGATCATCTAGTACCTTCTCCGAAAAAGAGAGCCCGCGATTTCATTAGTCTGGTTTTAATTCGAATTTGTTATTCGCGAATCTTAAATTGGATCAGTTTTTATCGCGAACGATTTTCGACGCACAGGTGCCATAAAGCCGCTGATACATATATGCCTCCTCCTCCACCCGCGGAGGAACATATCCTTGCATTTTATCTTTGAGGTCATTCAGGATTTCGGGATTATCCAAAATTAGTCTCAGCTTGGCCCCCAAATCTTTTTCATCTCCAACCTGGAAAGTGTAGCCGTTGACGGAGTCCTTTATTTTTTCGGCCATGCCTCCAATATTGGATGAAACCACCGGCACATTGCATGCCAGTGCTTCGTGCAGGACAAGAGGATAATTTTCGTACCA
>JAHFUH010000225.1 GCA_023265215.1 Acidobacteriota bacterium | reverse complement strand
GAATTCGCTATTGCTGGATAAGACCGGCACGATCACGCTGGGAAATCGACAGGCTGTTGAGTTTTTGACAATCAATGGCGTGACGGCGGAAGAGCTGGCCGACGCGGCTCAATTATCCAGTCTTGCCGACGAGACGCCGGAAGGGCGTTCAATCGTAATTCTCGCCAAAGAGAAGTATGGCTTGAGAGGCCGCCACATCCCGGAAGGGGAGGCTCAATTTATTCCCTTTTCGGCCTATACGCGGATGAGCGGGGTCGACTTCGAAGGCCGGGAACTTCGCAAGGGCGCTACGGAGGCTATATGCAAATTCGTTCAAGAGCATGGCGGCGAAATTCCGGGTTATTTTCAGGAGATGAGCGACCGTATTTCACGGAACGGCGGCACACCGCTGGCTGTTGCCGACGGAAATAAGCTGCTGGGTGCCATACACTTGAAAGACATTGTGAAGGGCGGAATGAAGGAGCGGATCGCTCAACTTCGTCTTATGGGAATCCGCAGCGTCATGATTACGGGGGACAACCCCCTTACGGCTGCCGCTATTGCCGGCGAGGCCGGGGTTGATGATTTTCTAGCCCAGGCTACACCAAAGGACAAACTGGAATATATCAAGAAAGAGCAGGCCGCCGGGCGCCTTGTTGCCATGACCGGCGATGGGACCAACGATGCGCCGGCTCTGGCTCAGGCCGATGTTGGGGTGGCTATGAATACCGGTACCATGGCTGCAAAAGAAGCAGGCAACATGGTGGACTTGGACAGCAATCCCACCAAACTCATTGAAGTCGTGGCGATCGGAAAGCAGTTGCTGATCACGCGCGGTGCCCTGACCACTTTTTCTATTGCGAATGACGTTGCCAAGTATTTTGCGATCATTCCGGCGATGTTCATGGCTACTTACCCCGTTTTGGGTAAGCTCAATATCATGGGGTTGCATACACCCCAAAGCGCGGTGCTCTCAGCCGTTATTTTCAATGCTTTGATTATCATTGCTCTGGTTCCGCTCGCATTGCGCGGTGTGAAATACCGGCCGGTCGGCGCCGCGAGCCTTCTGCGGCGCAATCTGCTCATTTACGGTATCGGCGGAATTCTTGTGCCATTCCCGGGCATCTGGGCCATCGATCGATTGCTTGGGTTGATTCATCTCGCATAGGAGAAAAGAAAATGTGGTCGCAAATCGGGACAGGTCTTCGAATCAACATTCTTCTGACAATTCTGGCAGGCGTAGTGTATCCGTTGGCTATCACCG
Organism: Acidobacteriota bacterium; assembly: GCA_023265215.1. GTDB lineage: Bacteria > Acidobacteriota > UBA6911 > UBA6911 > UBA6911 > UBA6911. The sequence continues at coordinate 6,932 of JAHFUH010000225.1, read as the reverse complement.
GTATCTGTCAGATTGCCTTTCCCCATCAGGCGAACGGCAGTCTTATTCTGCAAGGCAACAGTGTGATCGGCTCGGAGCTCCTTGGCCAGAATTTCGCCAAGCCGGAATACTTTCACCCGCGCCATTCGTCCGCCGGCGCTCATGGGTATGACACTTCCTCCTCCAGCGGATCAAATCTGGGCCCGACGAGCGCCAAGCTCATCTACGGCACGACCAAGATGGATGATAAGAAAAATGAAGTGGTCGACTTCGATGGTATCAATCTTCGCATTGTGCATTACTGCATCGAAAACGGCATCCCGTATCAATCATCGGAGCCGCTGGATCAATTCAAAGATAACCAGGGCAACCTCGATGACGTGAAGCTGATCAAGGCGTTCAACAGTGATAAGGCTCGATTGATTCTCACGGCGAAGGAACAGATTCCTGCGGACGCTGTTACCGGTTCCGCCTCCGGGCTCGATCCCCACATCAGTCCGGCCAATGCTGACCTGCAAGCCGCCCGGGTTGCCAACGCCCGCGGTGTATCGCCGGATCAGGTGAAGCGGTTCATTTTTCAATTTACGCAAGCGCCGGCATTCGGCATTCTCGGCGATCCGCGTGTCAACGTTCTGCAGCTGAACCTTGCGCTGGATCAGCATTTCCGGAAAACTTCCGATGCGGCGCCGCGCCCCTTCGGGCTGCGGCCCGCAGGCCCGCTGGCGTTGTTGCTCACTCCTTACATGCAGCCCGGCATGGCTGGGCCTTCGGACCCAGTTCTCGTCGCTCGCGCCTGGGGGCCGGCAGCAAAATGCCAAGTAATTCTTGCGCATGCCCTAAGGGCGTAAGCCCGATCGGATCCCAAATTCTGGCTGATCGAAACTATCTTGTCTATTGTGGCAGCCCGGCGATGGTGGCGTATGAGGAAAACATGCGCTGCGCTTCTGAGTTTTCCGGCACAGCGCTATAATCAAGCCTATGAACCGTGAAATGCGACGTAAGACGCCTGATGAACTTCTGTCTGAGATCCAGGCTGAAGAGCCGGAGCAGAAGGGGCATCTTAAAATTTTTCTCGGATATGCATCGGGAGTCGGAAAATCATTTCGAATGCTCGACGAGGCTCGCCGCCGACACGAAAGAGGACAGGATGTCATAGTTGGGGCGGTTCAGGCAAAGGTTTCCCCGGAAATCCAAAGGCTCCTGAACAAGCTCGAGGTCTTTCCTCTCAAGAAACATCGCGACTGCATGTCCATGGACATTGAAGCCATCAAGAGCCGGCGTCCTGCGGTATGCATAATTGACGGGCTGGCCTTCAATAATCCTCCAGGTTTTCGAAATCGGACGCGCTGGCAGGATGTGCAAGAGTTGGTACGCTTCGGGATAAAGGTAATTGGATCGGTCAACATACAGTACGTCGAGGAACTGCGCGATCAAGTTGAAAAGATAACCGGCAAACATGTGACCGACACGGTCCCGATATCGTTTATAAAAAGTGCGGACGAAATCGAGATTGTGGATGCCCCGCCCGAAGAGCCGATCGAGCGCTCGCCCGAGGAGCAGGCGGATGCTGAGAAACGCCAGCAACAGCTGTCGATCCTGCGAGAAATGGCTTTGGTCCTGGCCGCGGATGTCGTGGATCATCAATTGAGCGACTACCTGTCGAAGCACGGCATCACCCAGAGTTATGGTGCGCAGGAACGCATTCTTGTGTGCATTACGCCTCGTGCAAATGTCGAGGAGATGATCGGAACCGCCAGGAAAATTGCCGACAGATTCCACGGAGAGCTGACTGTTGCCTACGTAAGGCAACCCGAAATGTCAGCAGCGGATTACGCCGCGCTGGAAGAAAAATTGGCGCGCGCGAAATCCGCCGGGGCCCAGATAGAAATTCTGGATGGGGAAGACCCGGTTGATTGCCTGGTCGATTTTGCCAAATCGCGCGGCATCACGCAGCTGTTTATAGGCCACACTCAGAGTTCCAGGAACTGGCCCTGGAGCGACCCCGTGGAAAAACTGATCCGCCGGTCGCAAGGGATGGATGTTCGTATTTTCCCTCAATAAGATTCAGGACATATGTCCGAAACACATCGCGGAAAACTGAAATTGTACATAGGCTATGCGGCGGGCGTTGGCAAAACTTATAAGATGCTTGAAGAAGCCATGGCCCAGAAGCTCCAGGGAATAGATGTCGTCATCGGCTATTTTGAGCCCCATGGACGCAAGGACACGATTGAGAAAACGGAAGGTTTGGAAATCATCCCCAGGGCGATAATCCCGTATCGCGGCTCCGTGTTCGAGGATATGGACACGGATGCAATTCTGGCCAGGCGCCCTCAATTATGCCTGGTCGATGAATTTGCCCATACCAACGTTCCCGGTTCCCCGCGCGCGAAGCGATGGGAGGATATTGAAATTCTGCGAAACGCCGGAATCGATGTGCTGACAACCATGAACATTCAGCACCTGGAGAGTTTAAATGACCAGGTATGGCAGATCACCGGCATTCGTGTGCGCGAGACGGTTCCGGATTGGGTCCTGCAACAGGCGGATGATATTGTCATCATCGACCTGTCGCCCCGCGCGCTTATTCATCGCCTCGAGCGGGGAGTCATATACGATCGCGAGAAGGTCGAACGCGCGCTGCAGAATTTTTTCCGGGAGTCCACGCTGGTTGCCTTGCGCGAGCTGGCGCTGCGCGAGACGGCGCACGAAATTGAGCATCGTGTAATCAAATATGAAGTCGGCCCCGAGCCGGAAAAATTATATCGAGACCAAAGCAAGAATCATAAAATACTCCTTCTGGTGACGGAAAATCCAAAAACTGCAATGCTTATTCGCCGTGCGAAAAGAGTCAGCGATTATCTCGAAGCGGAGTGTTTCGCTGTCGCGGTGAATCCGGAGACCAAGTCGCGCCGGCTGGCTGATGCAGATCGGGAAGCGATCGCCAGACACCTGAATTTCGCAAGGAATATGCGGATAGAAACCCGAATTCTCAATGGAGATGACGTGGCCCAAACTCTGGTTGATTTCGCCCGCCGCAATCAGATTACGCAGATATTTCTCTCGCGCAATCGGGAACGCCCTGCAATTCCGCTGTTGCCGGAAGGACTGCTGCAGAAAATTGTGCGCCTTGCCAAGGACATGCAGATTGTAATTGTCTCGGAGCGCCAACCAATGGCAGATTGAATCGTGTTTTTGAACCGCAGAATAGCGAACAAAAATTATTGAAGTTTGAAGGGCAGCGAGATTCCTTGTTCGATATTCTAAATTTCAAATATTTTTCTAGTCTTTTGATACTTTTATCAGAACATCCTTGGGCAGCGCGAGTTTCGCTTCCACTTCAACTGCCTTGATGATTCCCACCGGTACGGGGCAGGCTGCGTGGTAGCAGTGTTTGATGCCCATCTGGAGCGTTAGGGGCGTCGCCCGCTTGCACGAAATCTCCATCAAGGGATTTACTTCCTGGAGTTCCTGCGCAAGCTCCTCAATTGCCTTACAGTCGCTGGTGATGGTCAGCTTGCAAACTTTGCCCTCCATCTTTGCTTCGACGGTCGTGACATGGCCGCAAATACCGGCATTAATCTCTGCTTTTGACATTACTCCTCCTAAAAACCTATAAGATATCTTAGCGAAAAAGGGGCCGTGTCTCCAGAATCCAATCTTGATTGTGCAATAATTTTAATGGGGAATGTCCGATGTCTCTCCTGGCCACTGGAACCGTCGCGCAGGTGAAGGAGTACTGCAAAAAAATCGTGGATTCAGTGGGCAGGGATGGCGGATATATCATGAATTCGGCGGCTGTCCTGGACGACGCAAAATTTGAAAACGTGAGGGCCCTGATCGATTCCACTCGGGAATTGCGCTGATTCCAATTCCAAAACGCCACGGATTTCACTGAGAAAATAAGGATCAGTGGAATCCGTGGCGTTTTGGAAAGATTATTCTGGGCTGCCCGTGCTGAGCTCGAAATGAAATATTGAGCCCGCGCCCGGTTCTGATTCCACCCAAATCCGTCCGCCGTGGCGTTCAACAATCCTTTTACAGATGGCCAATCCAATTCCTGTTCCCGGGTATTTTTGCCGCGTGTGCAGCCGCCGGAATATTAAAAAAATGCGATCATAGTGCTCCGGCTCAATTCCGATCCCGTTGTCCTTAACTGAAAATTCCCAATTTGCGCCATTCCTTTTGCCCCCGATATGGATTTGGCAGGGTCTTTCGGGGCTGCGGAATTTAACAGCGTTTCCAATGAGATTCTGGAATAGCTGCATCAATTGAATTGAGTCCCCGGCCAAAGCGGGCAGAGTATCGCAGGTGACCTCTGCACCGGCTTCTTGAATTGTGTTACTGAGATTCTTCAACGCTTCAGCCAGCACCTGTCCCAATTCGGTCGGCCTAAAATGCCAGTCCTTGCGCCCCAGCCTGCTGTACCTCAGCAAATCGTTAATGAGCTGGGACATCCGGTTTGCGCCATCTACGGCATAGTTGATGTATTCATTGGCTTTGGCATCCAGCTGTTCCGAATATTTTTTTTGAAGCAGCGTAAGAAAGCCATTGATGCCCCGAAGCGGTTCCTGCAAGTCATGGCTGGCGAAATAGGCAAAATTTTCCAGGTCTTCGTTGGAGCGCTTCAATTCTTCTGTTGTGGTTCGCAGAGATTCTTCAGTGCTCTTGAGCCGGGTTATATCTGTGCAGATCTCCAGCACAGCACGTCCCAACACACTGTCTTGCAGCACCCATTGACTCGAGACGATCATGCCGTTTCCGTCTGAGCAAGTGTGTTTCAACTCGCCCTCCCACCGCCCCGTTTTTTGGAGAATTGCGTATATCTCCTGGAGCGGCTGCGGGAATTTCGTTTGAAGCAGGTCGTGGCTTATGCAGCCGAGAGCCTGTTCGGCGCTGAAGCCATAAAGTCGGTGGCAGCCATCGCTCCAGTGGATGATCTGGTCCTGCTTATTTCGGATCATAAAAGACCCCAGATTGGTCAGCTGATTCAGTTCCCTGAGTTCTCGAGCCTGACGCGACTCGCGATCCCTTCCACGCAACTGCGCTTCGGAAACGATACTGACTCCAAGTCCGCCTGTTAAGAAAACAAGCAGCCGGCCCAGTTCTGCCGGATTTTGCAATCCGATTATTCCTGGCGTGCTGTCAAAAAAATAAGTCACACAAAACCAGGAAAGGGCAATTGCCAGCACTCCGGGTCCGAATCCGCCTAAAGCGGCTGATAGGACCAAGACAGGATAAAAGGCCAGGAAAGGAGTTAAGCTCAATACGTCTGGCAACCACCGGCGAACGAGGGCTCCGGCGAGGACAAGGAGCGTTGCTACCAGATAGGATTGTGGCGCCTGCAATCGATTGGGCGGCGTAATTTTATCAATGAAGGATTTTGCCGGATGAATCATAAAGCCAAATATCAGCTAGATATTGCGTCTTAAATAATTGCGCATTATGGTTGAGGTCCGAAGGATCGGCAATAAATAGACCCGGCCGTCAGGCCGGGAATAGGATCGAAGTTTCATGAGCGCTGGAAGTGCGGCACCTTCGCTTTTTTTGCTGTGCCGGCCCTGCGAGCCTCAAATAATACAATTATTAGATGAGCATTCATTCCCGACGTTATGGATAATCACTTAGGAATGATACATCGTGATTTCCGCCTCACAAGAGCATTTCAAGACTAATGCCAGCCGAACACGCCGATCGGGCCCACTGGATCCATGACCCACTCCTGCATGGAGCCGTCATACAGTTTCACGTCCTTATAACCGAGCATTTCGGTCAGCACGTAGTTCCAGACTGCCGCATATACGCCAACACCGCAATAGACGATTATTTCTTTCGACCTGTTTCCTCCAATGACTTCATTGGCCATGCTCTGGAGTTCGCTCTGGCTCCTTAGAATTCCGTCTTTCGTAAAAGCCCATGGGGCGGGCAGGCTGACTGCGCTTTTGATGTGGCCTGCCTTAGGAGCGAACGACTCCATTGTTACTCCGAAGAAAGCTTCAGGGGTCCGCGCATCCACGATTGTCGATTTCCCAATTCTGCTCACGACATATTGTTTCGACACGGCCGCCGATGCATTTATTTTCCCCATATATTTCCCCGGAGCGGCTGGCGCTTGATCCGCAGTTGCAGGCTTTTTATCTTTTATCCACTTTTGAAATCCGCCGTCGAGCACCGATACGTTCTTAATCCCTGCCGTAAGGATTGTCCATGCGACCCTGATGGCGTCTGCCCGGTCAAAGTCGCTTTCTCCTTTGCCGACAACCACAACCTTGGAACTCTCCTTCATTCCCAGCGAACCTATTAGGTTCAGCAGATCGCCGTCGGCCGGCATTTCCCGCAAAAGCTTGTTGTTATTGACTGTCCATGAATCCAGGCTGGCGCTTGCGGAGCCGGGAATGTGACTCTTCCTGTAATCCAAGGCGCTTCTCACATCAATAATCAGCACTCCGGGAGCGCTTGAATTCTGATCGAGCCAGTCAGCAGAAACAAAAGGTGCGATGTCCCTCGCCGAGGCCACAAGGGGAATCGCAAAGAATGAAACGACCAAAATGCAAATTAAACGGGATCTGACCATGGGAGCACCCTCTCTGGATAAAGATTAGCAGAAATGCTTGTTGCTTCTGTCTAATTATTCTTTCTGCTTCTATCCGACATTCAAGGGCGTCGAATAATTCCCTGCGCCCAAAGGCATCCGCCGCATGCGGGAACAGGACTGCCTATGCAATCCTCCTGGTTTGATTCAAAAAATTCACATCCCCCGCAAAGGACACAGGGGGAGAAATCGAATTCCTGGATTCGTTTTTGAAACGCGAGGTACTCCGGCTCGTTCCAGAAGCTTTCGATGCTCTCCTTCAGCGTGACTGCATCCGGACTGCGTTGGATTGGAAGTGTCCGAAGCTCTTGCAGGCGAAAGAGGGGGCCGGGCTGGATACTCTTCTTGGAGTCTGACGACA
>JAHFUH010000747.1 GCA_023265215.1 Acidobacteriota bacterium | reverse complement strand
ATCGGACATCGCGCGGCGAGATGCTAGACAAAAGCAGCAATATGATTAGGACGGTTTCAAAAACAGCTTTGCTACCATACAGCTGCCAAATATTTCCATAATCAAACCTCGCGAGGTTAACAATTCGTTAGGCGTCCTATACGGCGCCTTTGTGCTCTTCGACAATGTGGCCATCGAATAGGTGGATGGTCCGAGATGCAAGCTGCGAATAGCGCGGATCATGCGTGACCATGCAGATAGTTGCACCATGCACGTGTAAATCCGTCATCAGCTCCATGACGGCCTCACCGTTTTTGGAATCAAGATTGCCGGTGGGCTCGTCGGCCAGAAGAATGAGCGGATTTCCGCTAAGGGCTCGGGCCACCGCAACCCGTTGCTGTTGTCCGCCTGAGAGTTGGCTTGGAAGATGTTTTGCACGATGGGCCATTCCTACCCTTTCGAGCGCTTCATTCACCCGTGCTTTGCGCTCCTTTGAATTCATTCCCCTGTAGATCAGCGGTAGTTCGATATTTTCAAATACAGTTAAATCGCCGATCAGATTAAAGCTCTGGAAGATAAATCCGATCTCCTGGTTGCGAATCCTCGCTCGTACAGGAAGTTTCAACTCATGCACTGGTCTTCCGTTAAGGAAATACGTTCCCTCACTAGCAGTGTCAAGAAGACCAAGAATGGATAACAGCGTTGATTTTCCGCAACCTGATGGGCCTGCGATAGAGACATATTCACCCTGCTGGATAGCGAGTGAGATACCCGAAATCGCATGCGTTTCTATTTCGTCGGTAAGAAAAACTTTAGTCACATCTTTGAGATGAATTAACGGCTGATCTGTGTAGCTCACTGGCTCTCCTTTAATTCAAACGGATGTGGTCAAAACCATCCTGTGCTGTCATATCCGATAAGATCACCTGATCGCCTGGCTTCAACCCCTCCCTAATTTCGATAGTATTCACTGAGCTTCTGCCCAGCTTGACTTTAACCCTCGAAGCGCCCTTGGCATCAGGATCTAGCCTGAAGATGCTTGTCTGGCTGTCCGGTTGGCCTTGAACGGGACGTTCTACGTATACAACATTATCCAATCTTTCCAGTACTATCGTCCCATCAATGCTCAAGTCTGGGCGCGCCCCCTTTGGCAACTCCCCCTCTAACCTCACGTCCACAGTTACAGTACCATCTTTGACTGCGGGATCGATGCGCGAGACTCTACCGGGAATAAAGCCATTTCGCGTATCGACTGAGACTTCCTGCCCAAGCTGAACATCTTTGGCTCGGGTTTCGGGAATATTCAGCTCGGCCTTCAGCTTGTTTGGGTTTGCCACAAGGGCAAGATTTGTGCCTGGGCCGACGCGTTGTCCGACGTCGACCTGAATCAGTTGAAGTACACCATCAGCACCTGCCCGAATTTTAAGCTGATCGATCTGACTTTGTCGTAGGACATAAAGCGCGTGACGTTGGTCGACCCTGGTGCGCTGCTGGGCCAGTCGCGCTTCGATGGAACCGTCATTCATTGCAAAAAGCTGCTTTTCAATCTGGAGACGGTTGGCCAATTGCTTTGCATTCGCGCTATCCCGCTTTAAATCCAGATTTGAGATGATGCCGCTCTTCTCTAGTTCTGCATTTGCATTGCAGCGCAAAACTGCCTGCTCATAATCCGACTCGAGCTTTGACAAATCAGCTGCCTGCGTCAATTTTTCCCTTGTGATCCGTACCTTTAGGTCTGCATAAGAGTCCTCTTCTGCTTTCCAATCCCATTCCGCATTGACTGCTTCCAGTACTAGTTGAGGATTGCTTAATTCGACCAGAATTGTATCCGATTTGACCCTTGCGCCGGCCTCCGATAGTTTCTTTTCAACACGCCCTTCTGTTACGGCAGGGACCCAGATGATCTCTTCTGGAACCAGTTTCCCAAGACCCATAACCTGACGCAGCATTGGGCCACGTTTGACTGTCTCAATCCAAATAGCAGTCCGATCTATGGACGGAGCAGCTGGCCTGAGGCTCGACACATACCAGATGATTCCAATGACCGTTAACAAAAACATCATGGAATAAATAATCCTACGTATCAAACGAAGCCGGGCACCTGATTTTCTTGGTATGTCTACCATATTAATTCACCGGAATGGCGTAGAATGCTCGTTGAGCAAAAAAGCACCACAGAGTCTGCTGCGTGAAACCACTCGGATTTATATCTATCATATGTGGCCTCCTTCGGATGTTGCATAAATGGCTGACTTCAAATAATTGCGAGGTCCACCCACAGGATCTCTTTAATCAGGAATTTACATAATTGTCCGATTTCCATCCATTGGGTAACTCATAGTATTTCTCTTAATATGAAGCCAGTAGTCTCTTCCGTAAACTAATGTCTGAGTATCCAGGCTGCCAATCTGACTGGCAGTCTTGCAATTTCAAGTTTATTTGCTCCAGCATATATCCTATATCATAACATAAAGCGCCATCAGACGGCAGATCTGATACTTTTTACGAATATATCCGAACAGCACTCGGGACCATGGCAGCGCGGATCCCTCGGGACCAAGTGCGCATTGCGCTTGTGGCCGACGGCGCGGAATGGATTTGGGACGTTTATTGGCAACACTTCCCCAAAGGGGAATGCCGCCCGTGCGCAATACGGCGAAGGCACGCTGGAGGCGCAGGAATGGACAGAGGCGACAATTGACGCGTCTGTGCCTGAACCATCTCGGAGCCGTTGTTGGCGGGCTGTTGTGCATGAATGCTCGCAAGCC
>JAHFUH010000746.1 GCA_023265215.1 Acidobacteriota bacterium | reverse complement strand
CTATACCTCTGCGACTCTTGTCTCCGTCACGGAGAAACCAGTCGGAGAAGCTCCGACTGTCTTCTCGGAACCCCAAAAACAAATCACATAGAATGATATAATCCTATATCTTATTACATTCTCGTATTCTGGAAACAATTCTCTGAACAGATACTATTGAGTTCATATGTAAGAGCACATCCTAAGCTTGTGATTCCAGAATAATGAGGACGCGGACTACGCGGACTACGCGGATTAACGCGGAAAAATGAAAGGTTTTATCCGCGTTTTTCCGCGCGGCCCGCGTAGTCAGCGTCCAATTATCAGCCCAACAATGTCTGCTTACTAATGAACTGATTAGTAATTAGCGGCTGGAGTTTGGCGCTAATTTTGTCGGTTTTTATAAAAATGCATACATGCCTTCGTCACAAAAGGCCCTCTGCGGGAATATTATATATAGACAGACAAACAGGAGCCAAGCAGATGATCGATCCCCGGGAGAAACAACAACTCTTTGAGGACATAATTGCAGAGAATGATGAGTGGCTCGATTTTATTGCCCGGAACAATGCTCCGATCGATAGCCGTGAGGATCTCAAGCAGCAGATCGGGATGGCTTTCTGGGAGAGCCTGATTCCCTATGAAGGAGAGATTTCAAATATAGGAAATAGGTTCTTTTCAGTCGCCATAAACACAACCAAAAAGTTCAGGCGTTACAATCACAGAATGCGAAAAAGAGAGGAAGGTCTTTATCCGAATCCGGTTTTGGTAGAACAGGACCGGGATCTGCCGAGAATTATCGAGGAATTCAAGGGAAAGCTGGGAGAACTGGATCGGCAGGTCTTCACCATGCATCTCGATTGTCTCAGCTATCCGGAAATGTCTGAGGCTTTAGGCATTGCTGAAGTGAATCTTCGAAAGCGCATGAGCCGGATCAAAGAGCAGTTCATAAAGAAATACGAGGGTTACTAAATATGGAATTCGAGGAACTTAGGGCTGCATGGCAGCGGGAAAAGGCCGCTTACCCTCCCCACAAGGTGGATACCAAGGCGATTTTAGCCCAGACCATGAAGCTGGCGAAGCAAAGAGATCGCGAATTTAAGCGTCAACAGATGACTCAAATCATATGCGGTCTTTTGTGCCTGGCATTCATGGCCGACTGGTACCGCCGCGAGGGGCCGCTGCTTGCGAATGCGGGGCTGATCCTGATGCTTCTCTGCCTCGCCCTGATGCTGGCCGGCTCAATAATCCTTAGATATCGCTTGAGAAAGTCTCATCCCTGGCTGCCCGAAGAAGAGTTCCTGAATGAGGAAAGAAAAAAGATTGTTGCCCGGCTTGCACTTATGCGGCGCAATACGATGTGGCTTTCCATTCCGTGCATGTTGGGTTTTCTGACGTGGCAAATAGCGCTGTCTCACTCGCTCAATATGGTAATCGCACTCGTAGCCATCGCAGCGATCGCATCTGCGGGAATGTTCTGTCTCTATCGATGGAAGCTTCGAAAGGATCTTCTGCCGATGCTTGAAGATATTGACCGTGACCTTGAACAGGTGCGGAAAGATGCGGAAACCTGGTCCTGGTCCGATTAAAAGAATTGATTATTGGCGATTGGCGATTTGTTATTCTTTTCAACTAGCCATTCACCAATCGCCAAAATGTTTTTAGTCTCTTCTTAAGCTATCCAAAACAAAAGAGGAATTATGCACCGTGGATACGCCTGTCTTTACGAAGGTCCGTCTAATCCAATAATTCTTCTCATGAGGCCGAGTTTCTCCATTACGGAGAAACCGCCGGCGAAGCGCCGACGGCGTTAGTGTAACCATCAATAAATCAAACCATCAATAAATCACCGAAAGGAGGCATTACCATGTCTTATCCGGTACGTGTTGCGGACAGGTTCCGAAAACAGTCCGCTGAACAGCTCGTTACCATGGCCGGCGCAGTCATCGCCGGCCTTACCAACAACCCCACTTTCCCTGCTCCCACGGTCGATCTCAAGGCCATGCAGGCTGCGGCCGACGCCCTCAATGCGGCTTTGGCTGCGCAGGCTCATAGTGGAGCGGCAGCAACGGCGGAAAAGAACAACAAGCAGGAAGCTCTGATTGCGCTGTTGCGTAAACTGAAGCATTACGTGGAGGACAACTGCGGAAATGACCCCGCGGTCCTGCTCTCCAGCGGATTCCAGGCCGCGTCAAGCAATCGAAGCCGTTCGCCCCTTGCGAATCCCGCGATTCTCAGCGTCGATTTCGGCAACAGCGGCGAACTGGTGCTGAAAGTCTCCCCCATTGCGCGCGCGAAGTGCTACGAAGTGCGGTCGGCGGCGGTGGGCGCAGGCGGCGTTCCCGGAGGCTGGCAACCCGCCGGCCTGTTCACCAGCTCGAGGTCGATGACGATTTCAGGTCTCGCCCCAGGTACCACCTATGCTTTCCAGGTGCGCGCCATCGGAGGATCTACCCGCTATAGCGACTGGAGCAATCCGGTGTCGCGCATGTGCGCGTAGTTTGATTGATAGCCCGGGGCCAGTATCGACGATGGCCCCGGGTTTTTATAAATAACAAATCACCAATCGCCAATAAGCAATAACCAATTTATTCAGGGAGCGTTGCTTATTTCACAAAAGAATTGCTTATTGCTTATTGGTGATTGCCGATTTGTCATTTTTAAAGGGAACCTTATGGCCAACATAGCCGGAATTGCGGGAGAGGCGATCAAGCTCCTGATTCTAACCCGACTTTGACAACTGGAGTCGGAAATCGGGAAAAATGAGGGG
>JAHFUH010000745.1 GCA_023265215.1 Acidobacteriota bacterium | reverse complement strand
TCATTATTCCGGCAGCGTGTGGCGCCCTGGACATGTCTGTTCTTCGTTTCTCTATTATCAACATCATCGCAGGAACAATTTGGGCAATTCCAGTGGGGATGCTGGGGTTTTATCTGGGCCATGCAGCTACAAGCACTCTGTCGGGCGTGCAGTATTTTCAAGTCTGGGCGCCCGCCATTCTGTTGGCTATCGGCGTTTCCGTGCTGCTGATTCGGCACCTGCACCGCACGGAATGGATCGAAGATCTGAAAACGGTGGATCTCCACACGCTGGCGCCTTTGCTGATCGGTTTAATGGGAGCTGTCAACATCATTTCAGCAATTCTGCCGCGCTCGCATCAATCAATTCAAAGCATCGCATCCTGGCTGCCGCTGGAGGTGACGCATGGCAACAGGCCTCTCATGATGCTGTCCGGGATTGCCCTTTTGCAGGTCACACGAAATCTATCCAGGCGCAAGGAGTTGGCGTGGTATGTTGCAGTTTCGGCGCTCACGATATCGTTCCTGACTCATATTTTGCACGGGTTTGACCTCCATCACTCGGCGATTTCGGGATTATTGCTGGCGTATCTGTGGATCAACAGGCGGCGTTTTTACGCTCGGAGCGATCCTGGATCCTTGAAGTTGAGCTTGCTGATGATCCCGGTTCTAGGTTTGTCAGTTTTTCTTTATGGCTATGCAGGGCTAAATCACAGGCGCGAACAATACAAATGGAATAACGGGGCAACTCCCGGGAAAGAAGCCTTCCAATCCGGGATACTCATTCGTGAGTCGCAGGTAAATCCAAAAACCGCAGGCGCCGCGCGGTTTTTGGGATCGCTTCAGATCGCCGGCTGGCTGGCCCGCCTATACCTCATGGTTTTAATCCTGAGGCCTGTGATCTTGCGAAAAAGGCAGGAAGCTTCCGAATCCACAATAAACCACCTATTTCAGACGCACAGCCGGCATTCCCTGTCCGCCTTTGCTGTTCAGAACGATAAGCATCATCTGCTCCTGGACAATGGGCGGGCGCTTGTAGCCTATGCTGTCCGAGGATCGGTTGCGCTGGCGGCAGGGGATCCTCTCGCCCCTCAAGGAGGCCTGGAGAATTGCGTTCGTGAATATCTCGATTACTGCAACCGCAATGACTGGACCCCGTGCATTTATGAGGCGTCTGAAGAGATTCTGCCCGTCTATCATTCCCTTGGGCTGCGTTCGTTGAAAATGGCAGAAGAGGCAATCCTCGATTTGCACGATTTCAGTCTTTCCGGGAACAAGCGAGCCAATCTCCGCGCTATGATCAATAAAACCTCTAAATCGGGCATGGTAGTGCGCCATTACAATCGAGCGTTGCAGCCGGACTCCTCTGTTGATCAGCAGCTTGAAGAAATATCTCAAGAGTGGCTCAATGAAAAACGCATAGGAGAATTGGGGTTTTCATTGGGCAGATTTTCACTCGAACGTCTGGACCGGATCCCGGTTTTTTTGGCAGTCATGGGGGAGAGGATCGACGCTTTTTGCTCCTGGCTTCCGTATCGCTCCGGTCATGCTGTGGTTTTGGATCTGATGCGAAAAAGAAGCGAGGTCATTGCCGGGACAATGGATTTCCTGATTTACCATTCGCTCGCAAATCTCAAACAGTTGGGCTACACGGAAGCAAGCCTGGCAAATGCTCCTTTGGCCAATGTTGCCGCCGGACCTCGCCGGCCTTTGGAAAGAGGCGTGGCCCTGTTGTTCGAAAAAATGAATTCTTTCTACGGATACAAAAACCTGTTTCAGTTTAAAAAGAAATTCGCTCCACATTGGGAAGGGCGATATCTCATTTATCCTAAAGGCGCGGACCTGCCTCGCGTTGCCTACGCTCTGGCTGGAGTGCATGGTTCGGGCCGTCTGTTGCAACTGCTATCGAGGAGTTGATTCATAGGAAACACGCCAATCCTTTATTGAATAACTCAAATCCCCCAAGGCTCGAAGGTCGCTAGAAAAAATTGAAGTCGAGGCGCGAAGCGCCGTCAGTAAATAGCCCCGAGCGCAAGCTCGGGGTGAACGGATATGCCAGAAGCGAGGCCCGAAGGGCCGGCACCAGCAAGCGTTTGAAGTGCCGCGCCTTCGGCGCTTATAGTCACCAACAACCTAATCCCGGCCTGACGGCCGGGCCTATTCACTGGCGGCCCTTCGGGCCTCATTCGGCATCCTGAGCAATGAGGGCCAATCCAAACCCACAGTGTCACCTGTGGGCGACAGCGAGTGCTGTTCAGGATATTACAATATTGACCAATTTCTTTGGCAGGATGATTACTTTGCGAATCGCACGGCCCTCCAGGTGCTTTTTTATCCTGGGATCTTCAAGGGCGGCTTTTTCTATTTCGCTTTCATTGGCATCGGAAGGCGCCGTAATCCGCCCGCGCACTTTTCCGTTGATCTGAATCGGAATTTCGACCGTACTCTCCTCCAGATACTGTGGATCAAAAAGCGGCCACGCGGCATATGCCAGGGATTCATCATGGCCGAGAGCCTGCCATAATTCCTCGGAAATGTGCGGTGCCATAGGGGAAAGGAGGAGGACGAAATTCTCCATAAAAGAGCGCGGGCGGCATTCCTGGGCGGTGAAATAATTGACGAATTCCATCAATCGACTGATTGCAGTGTTGAAACTCAGGCCTTCCATATCCTTTGTCACAGCCTGGATGGTCTTATGCATCACCCGCAACTGATCACCAGACGGTATTGCCTCCGATGAAATTTTGTCGCTAAGACGCGCCTCATCCGAAG
>JAHFUH010000224.1 GCA_023265215.1 Acidobacteriota bacterium | reverse complement strand
CAGCTGAAGGCATCATCGACCGCGCACCCGGACTTCGTGAGATTCAAGCCGGGATTGACCATATAGCCGGTTTGATCGGAGCACCGGCGAGACAAATTCATGCCGCAACTTCAACTCCCGGACAATTGAAAATCCGCTATGCCAACGGAGTCCAGGTGTTCGGGGAAAGCAAATCCGCCCGGGCGCGCCGCAATTCCCCGGTGGATCATATAAGCGTCGAGTACGCCCGCAAGCCCCTGGTGAGCGCGGCCGTTATCAAAGCGCTTGAGGAAGCCGACCTGATAGTTTATGCGCCGGGAAGCCTGTACACGAGTATCATTCCTATTCTCCAGCTGGAACCGATTTCCTCGGCCATTCGCGCGAACAGGCGCGCCCTGAAAATACTCGGCGCCAATACCTGGATACAGGAGGGAGAAACGGATATTTCTCTCAAGAACCAGGGACGCGGATTTCTCGTATCCGAACTGATCGAAGCCTACGACCGGAATGTGCCGGGTGGAGTCGATCGTTTGTTCAACGTGATCCTTTGCACAACCCTGGAACACATCCCGATAAACATCCTTCGCAATTACGCGCTTGAGGGGAAAAGCCCAATCCATCTGGACCGAACCCGGGTGGAAGCAATGGGAATCCGGCCGCTCGAAGCAACCCTTCTTTCGGCCGAAGATGAAAAAAAGACACAGGTGATCCATCACGACGCCAGTCGATTCACCCTTGCCGTCCGAACTATTCTATACGCCGACAGGTTTTTAAAGGGACAGCAGGGATACACTCTGAGACATCAAGAAAAAAGGAAGAAAGCCGCCCCCCCAGGAGCTAAGCGTTCCCCTGTCCTTCACGAACCACACCGCAGTCTTTTTCTTTGTAATTATTTAAAATCAATCAGAGATGCTTTGGTTGATAAGGATTTCCGGCCGGATTCATTAAGGGATTTTCTGATTGAACTGGCATGGGAGAACAGGGATATCGCACCTTCCCATTTCAAATTTATCAGAGGTGGACGCATCATCGCCGCCGAAAAATGGAACCGCAGCACCGAATGGGACAATGTGCTCGGCTACTATGATCCCGTGGATCAATATCTCAAGTTCCATGAGATGCTTTTGACAAAACCGGCCAGGTTTCAGGAAGACATGCTGGTTGCAATCGGGGAATCACTTTTGGGACGATACGTTGAATCACGCCGGTGGATTGAGCAGCAAAGCTCGCGTTGCTATGAGATCGTCCTCAAGCCCGCATCCGAACGCGAATGTTACCTCTCGGACTCCCACCTTCGCGCTTTTCTCAAGCTGGCACGAATGATTCCTGATCCGGTCCATGACCGGATATACCGGGTCACAATCAACAACAATGAGGGCTTCCTTCCGCCCGGGCTTCTGTTTGGGCTCACCTATGCCTGGTATTTGAGCGGGAATGGAATTACGATGGACTATGAGATGACCCTGCTTCGCTGGCCTTTGAAAAGCCTTATTCCCCTGCACGCAAAGGACCGTATCCGTAAAGACGCGCTTGTGAAATTTTTTCGTTATGATATTTTTGGGCACGGCCCCGATTATACTAACGGTCATAAGTAATTGTGAATGTACCCGTCAAAAACCAAATTGCCACGGATTTCACTGATTGTGGCATTTTGGTTTTACACATTCGCAATTATTTATGAAGAAACGACATTGATTGATATTCTGTTGTGGAGACCCGCCGTCTCTATGGTGGTGAGAAAAGATCGAGAATCAGAATCATGCATTCAATCAAGATCAATAGGCCCGAAGGACCGATAGTGAGTAGGCCCGGCCGTCAGACCGGGAATAGAATTAAAGCGATGATGATCGCCAAAGGCGCGGCACTTCAAACGATTGCTGGTGCCGGCCCTTCGGGCCTCATTCCCGGGATATCCGTTTACCCCGAGCTGACGCTCGGGGCTATTCACTGGCGGCGCTTCGCGCCTCGATTTCGATTTTTTCTCGCGGCCTATACAACGTGTTTGTTTGTGGGCAAGATGCCTATGGTCCACTAATTTTCAACCTGGAAGGTATGTATGGAAATACAAATAGCCCATAGTCCTGATTCCGACGATGCATTCATGTTTTATGCCCTGGCAAAAGACAAACTGCCTACCGGAAAATTTCATTTCACGCACACGCTTCAGGATATTGAAACGCTCAACCGCAAAGCGCTGCGGGGGGAGTATGAAATAACTGCTATTTCGTTCCACGCATATGCATTTATCGCAGACAAATATATGCTGCTCCCTTCCGGGGCAAGCATGGGGGATCGGTATGGCCCTCTGGTTGTCGCGCGGGAAGCGTGGCGGCCGGAAGAACTTGCCGGGAAAGAAATTGCCATTCCGGGCACAATGACCTCAGCCTACCTCGCGCTTAAGCTTTTTCAGCCTGATTTCCAAGCCGTTGTGATTCCTTTTGACCAGATCATGGATGCAGTTCAAATCGGCTCTGTAGACGCCGGCCTTTTGATTCACGAAGGTCAGCTGACCTATTCCGACCATAACCTGCACAAAATCGTGGATTTGGGAGAGTGGTGGCACCAATTGACGGAACTGCCGCTTCCGCTGGGAGGCAACGTGGTCCGGCGAGACCTCGGGCTGGAGAATATAAAGGAAATATCCAGGCTTTTGCGGGAAAGCATTCAATACGCCCTCACCCATCGGCAAGACGCTCTCAATTACGCCATGCAGTACGCAGGAGGTCTGGATATTGAAACTGCAGATCGTTTTGTTGGCATGTACGTCAATGAACGAACACTGGACTATGGAGCGGAAGGACGGCGCGCCGTTCAGCTTTTCTTCGACAAAGCCTACCAGGCCAAGTTGATTCCCTCACCTATCCGTGCCGAATTCGCCGACTGATGGTTTGGAGCTTGGAGATATAAAGCTCCAAACTCCGTTTGACTCAACAGACAGCCGCACTTATATTTTTTCTGACGCTTTTGTTTTGTAAGGAGGATGTAGCAGTGCCGATATACGAGTATCAATGTACGAAATGCGGTGAGATATTTGAAGCTTTTCAGAAGATAACCGATGAGCCATTGTCCCATTGCAAGTTTTGTCAGTCCAAGGTTGAAAAACTGTTCAGCCATTCAACTTTTCAGCTCAAAGGGGGCGGCTGGTATTTGACCGATTACGCCCGCAAATCTTCTTCGAGCAGTTCCACGGAGAAGCCAAAGGCCAGCGAAGAATCGAGCAAACCGGCCGAAACAAAAACCTCAACGGAGTCAAGCACTTCAACCAAGAGTGAAAGCAAGGCATGATTCCTGAAGAGGCTTTGCGGTTTACAAATCCACAGCGAAGCCTTGTATTCCAGGCTTTAAATGAGGCGGAGGAACGCATTGCAGGCTATTACTGCATTCCCCCATTCCGATGGGAGAATCTCCGTTACGACCTGCTCACCCGGGAGGACCACGGATGGGAACCGCTGCCCGATCTGATGCTGGCGCGGGTGAGATGCCTGCAGAGAGTCAATCCAATTAAACCATTTCATTTCTATAGAATAGAGTTGGATGACAACAGCATCCTTACGGCGGCGGAGCGGGAAGATCTGCTTAATGACAAATATCTCTACCCATTTTTTGTTTATATCCTGACACACGAAATGGTTCACATGGTTAGAATTAGCTCTATCCTGGAACGTGGGCTGGATACCGTAGCGCCTGCTGATGAATCCGAGGAGGAGAGAGTGCAGAGAATATCCCGACGAATCCTGGAAGGCTCATCCAGTTATTTGCCGGTTCTCGAACGATTCTGCAACGAAAGCCGATTTTTTATTCTTCCGGGTGCATGACAAGCGCAGCGACTTCAAGCGTTCGGGAGAGGTCTTCTTCTCCTTCGCAGACTGAAAATCCTATACTGATCCTGGTATTCTGATGATCTTCCATCCGGTCCATCCTCCAGCGATGGAATGCTTCCCGGAAACAGCGCACCCGCTGTTGAAGAGAATCGGATGATATTCCAGGCATCAGCACAATAAGTTCCCTGTCCCGGTAGAAAAGAACCGATTCTTTCCCCTCGAGCGCATTCTGGATTCTCGTCCTGATTTCGCCGACGGCTTCCTTGCTGAGCGGAGTGCGGCGGCCATAAGAGTCCCGAGCCTCAAATCCCAGCAACACAACGGCATAAGCGTCGGGCTGCTCCAAATCTTCTCGGTCGGGGGGGTATAGATGAGGAAGATGAGCCGGTTCCTCTCCGCCCTGATGAAGAAGCTTCAAATGCCCAATCAGGCTGCAGAGAATCTTTAGAACACGCACGTGGTTTTCGTGGAAGAATTTCGGCAAGGAGTGGGTCAGGATCAGATAGCCTGCCGAACGCCTGTGCAACTGTATGGGAAGGCACATGACGGATCTCACGACGCTTGGGAAATCCACATCATTGAAGCACGCCTCTTTGTAGACGTCCTCAATCCTCACACATTCGCCATCCTCATCCGCCATCTTCGCCAGCTTGTCTTCAAATTCCTTGTTCGCAAGCAGGCTGCTGTTGGAGTGGATCCGGAGGAATTTTCGCTCCTCATGAATCCCCTCCAGACAAAGAGTTTCACCTTTCTCCGGAAAAAGAAGGCTGCAGTAGTCGGCGCCGAAATCCTGAAGAATACAACCAACGACTTGAGAACAGATTTCCTGGAAATCCTTTTTTTCCTTAATGCTCTCAACAATGCGATAAAATCCCGACAACGACCCGATGTTCTGCTCGAGGAGCTTGTTGACTTCATTTACGGCGTTGCGATAGCCGTTTATGATCCTGTTATAGAGATTCCTTTCATCGGAAAGAACTTCGCCATCGAAGGGCTCGTCCTCCGCAGCCATCCTTTTGATCTCGCTGAAATTCCTGGCATCGTTCACCAGGATTTCCTCGATCTGGTTGCGAATTCTATCCTCTAGCTCCATTAACAACCTCGATTCACATCAGGAGGAGATCTTGAAGAAGCGATTTATTCCTTCCCGCTCCCGGGATGCGAATAGTTTCAGACGCTCGTATTCCTCATCGGTTATTTCCATGTTAGACTGAAGCTTAGACAGGCTTGGATTCGCGTTCAGGCCATCGTCACCATCATAGCCGATTTTAAGCTCCTTTGCCAACAGGTCCGCCAGCATTACCGCGCTTATCAGTGGTGATTTCAATGCGGAGGATTCATGGTGCCTGCGGATCACAAAAGCAAGTTCTTCCGGAAGTCCCCATTGCTTTGCGAGCATTTCACCGATTACGGCATGATCCGCTCCGTAATTTTCGTTCTCATAAAAAGAAATGACCGCATCAGTTTCAGTCTTGGCCGCTGCAAAGATCGGCCCATAGTGCCCGGGGTATTTTTTGAAGAGGATTACCTTTCCGATGTCGTGCAGCAGGCCGCACAGGAAAGCAAATTCTTCTTCTTTTTCCCTGCGGCTGCTTTTGGCCCAGATTTCTTTCACCAGCATTGCAACGCCGCAAGAGTGTGTCCACAGCTCATTGATGAGAGAAGACTCAGATTTCGCACCCTTGGTAAAAGTGTCGAAAATATTTATTCCTATCGCCAGGCTAGTCACAATGTTAATTCCCAGGAGCGCTATCGCATGGGAGATGGTCTTCACGCTTGCTCTAAACGAATAAAATGCGGAGTTTGCCAGCCGAAGAATCCGTGCAGCAAGCGCCGGATCGTGCAGGATCAAAGCCTCGAGCTCCCGGGCAGAATTTTTGTCCTTGTCCAGTGTTTGAATAATTCGTATCAGGACGAGCGGGATGCTGGGTATTTCAAAATCCTTATTGATGGATAGTGGCACCGCCGGTTTAGACATACTCATGGGAAGATTCACCGATATGAGAGACGGATTGCGACCAGGTGAGTTATTCATTTTGAAGTACGATCTCCGCCGTCTTGACAATTAACTTTTCGGGTCGATTTCATCAAAGCTTTAGTTGGATATTGGAGCATTATAAGATGGAAGCCGGAAGCCAGGAGCCGGAAGCCGGAATGGCCTCGTTATAAACAGAACCATAAAGCCCATTTAAATTATGATTCCATAACGTTTAAGGCGATGCAGGGCCTTCAAATAATTCCGGCTTCCGGCTTGTAATCGACCACGCCTAGAAGGCGTGGCTTTGGCCTGCCCCGCACAGCGGGGCGATTCGCCGTGACTCTCGGGGTCGGAGTCGGGGTCGGTATCGGGGTCGGCATTTGAAACCGGGGGCAAAGTAATGGAGTATCTATTGAGATTGTTTTTCTTGATTTGGACCCAGATAGCGATAGCGACCCAACCCCGAAGTTCTTTCGTTCTTTGTTGACAAATTAATCGACGGCACGCCGGAACGGCTTAGCCTGTCAGGGTCGCACGGCCATAGGCCGTGGGTTTAGCTGATTCTAAATCAGTGACGCCATTTGCCCTAAGGAGGTAGTTTATGCAATCGTGGCAGTCAGGCCCACGGATCGGAGTGATGGGGCCGTCTTTTTGCTCTCCCGAAATATATAATCTTGCGCGTGAAGTTGGATTTCATATAGGCCGGCAAGGAGCAATTCTTATCTGCGGAGGAAGAAGCGGAGTAATGGAGGCATCCGCCAGAGGCGCCAAGGAAGCGAACGGAACAACCATAGGGATTCTGCCTGGTGAAAGCGCAGCGGAAGCCAATCCGTATATCGACATCCCTATTGTTACAGGTCTTGGAAATGCCCGGAATGCAATCAACGTTCTAACCAGCCAGGCGATTATTGCGATCGACGGGTCTTACGGCACCCTTTCCGAAATTGCCCTTGCTTTGAAATGCAATATCCCGGTCGTCGGCATGAAAACCTGGCGCATGATCCCCCCGGGAGGAAAGCCGCCACAAATAATTCTGGCCGACAGCGCCGAGGAAGCCGTATCCGCGGCTCTCCGGGCATGTCAATTAGGGTGTAATCGGAAGTGAGAGTCAACGCATGATGAGCAAAAATAGATTCCAAGCGCTGAAAGCGCGAAATAGCAAAGCCCAGGCTGGGTGAGAGGAGAAGAAACCAAAAGCCCTGTAATGGCGATACAGCGATCTGTATCACGAATTAGCAGCCAAATTCCGGTCTCATTAAGCTCCTTAACAACGACAACATGGTCCCCAAAAATGACAATTGATAAATGGTATTTAATATTTGATAAATTCTGTCACCCTTGTGATTCTATGCTGGATAATTGCTATTCATCGTTTGGCGCCGGCTTGATAAGATAACGGCTCATCCTGGAGGATACAGAATTTATGCCCGTACGTCCGCAGCCCAAAGATTCAGTTGCTGAGCATCGGGCAAAGTCCGGGCTCAACGCCAATGTCGCGGTTATAACGCTTTCGGACTCCAGATCTTTGGATACAGACAAATCAGGAGACCTGATCCAAAGCCTTCTTGAGAGAAATAGCCACCGCGTGCTCGTGAGAAAGTTGATTCCCGACAGCCGGAATATCCTGCGAGCGGCTTTGCGAGAATTGCAGAGAGATAAAAGAATCAACGCGATCATCACAACGGGAGGAACAGGATTAGCCCCGACCGATGTAACGATAGAAGCAGTGCACGGCATGCTGGACAAGGAGCTCCCTGGGTTTAATTCACTTTTTATGCTCCTCAGTTATTCGGAGGTAAAAAGCGCTGCAATGCTTTCACGCGCCCTGGCCGGCACGATGAAGGGGAAAATCCTGTTTTGCCTGCCCGGCAGTCCCAAAGCGTGCAAACTGGCAATGGAGTCCCTCATATTGCCTGAGCTTGGGCATATCCTGATGCTGATGGGGAGTTAAATGGATTTTTCCAAACGTTCCTTCAGCCTCTTTATCTTCGACCTTGATGGAACGCTGATCAATTCGAAAGCGGATATCGCCTGCGGGATGAACCTTGCACTGGCGCAAATGAATATGCAGCCCCTCCCCATTGATCGCGTTGCGGAATTCATTGGCGACGGCGTGCAAAACCTTGTCGAACGCGCATTGCGTGCAATAAGCAGCAGTGAACCCGACCCGCTCCAGGTGCGGAATTGCATCGATCTTTTTAAGGAAGAATACGGGCAGCACCTCCTTGACCAGACCCGCCTTTACCCTCAAGCTCTCGAAGCCCTGGACCGGCTATCGTGGGCAAAGCTCGCAGTTGTAAGCAACAAGCCGGAAAAATTCTCGAGGCAAATCCTGGAGGGCTTGGAAATTGCACCCAGGTTCGGAGCTATCATTGGGGGAGACACTACCGGCACCCGCAAGCCCGA
>JAHFUH010000744.1 GCA_023265215.1 Acidobacteriota bacterium | reverse complement strand
TTTCACTCTCTTGGCTATGAGGGGCTGTGGTGCGCCACCGCGTCCACCGCCACCGCCCATGCCGCCACCACCGCCAGGAGCGCCACCGCCACCGCCCATGCCGCCACCGCCGCCAGGAGCGCCGCCGCCAGGTCCGCCCATGCCGCCGGCAGGAGGCCTTTGTCTCTCAACAGTGAATGTGATTTCATCGCCCGCCACCGCGCCTTTGTAGGTCGACTTCATTTCCATTGTTTGTCCCTGCATATCCATTTTGCGCACGACGACAAACTGAATGTTGTTGCCATCAATTTTGCCTTCAGTGATATCAACAGTGGTGGGTTCCCCGCCCATAAAGCCTGGGAGAATAACGTTACCGGTTAAAGTTGCCCCTGCAGCCTTAAGATTAAAGGTGGTCTTTGTGGGAGCTGCACCTTCTCCTCTTCCCGGTTGTTCCGCTTCCCACTTGCCGGTTACATCGGCTGCCCATGCAGCCACCAGCGCCAGCATAAACACAACTGCCAAAATCGCCAGGATTTTCACTTTCATTGGGTATCCTTCCTCCTTATAGTTTCACTCTATCAAACTAATCACAAAACATTGTTTAAGGGACGGCTATGGTGATTACTTACGTCAGGATTGGCATTGTGTTACAAAACTCCAATCCCATTTGCACGTTGTAGAGATTCCGAAATCGTTATATTCTTCTACAATCCTAACTAGTAACAGGATTTGCGAAAACTGCCTCGGATGCCTAATCTTACTAGAAAATTAATTTTAATAATACTATTTCTTCCTGCCGCTCTGATTGCCGCTCCGTCCAGCTCCTCGGCGCAGCAACAAAAACAAAAGATTTGTCTTGTCCTGAGCGGCGGGGGAGCCCGCGGCGCTTCTCACATTGGGGTCCTGAAAGTGATCGAGCGGGAGCATATTCCGATCGACTGCGTTGTCGGCACTAGTTTTGGCGCGCTTGTAGGAGGCCTTTATTCCATTGGCTATTCCCCATACGAAATTGAAAATATCTTCTCAGGTCAGGATTGGAACGGAATTTTCAGCGATGCGCCGCAACGGCATTTGATGCCCATTCTTGACAGGAGAAACGTTCGTTACCAGTTGCAGCTTTCATTCAAGGGCTGGAACCTGGAACTCCCCCCGGGCCTCTGGGAGGGCCAGGGGTTGACCGAATCGCTGGATCTGCTCACCACGAATCAGATTCTGGACGCGCAGTACGATTTCGACAAGCTTCCGATTCAGTTCCGTGCCGTCGCGACCAACCTGCTGGACGGGAAACCCTTTGTTTTTAAGCAGGGGAGCATGACTCAAGCTCTTCGGGCTTCCATGGCTATTCCACTTGTATTCACTCCCGTGGAAAAGGATGGAATGCTTTTGGCAGACGGCGGATTGGTCGACAATCTGCCGACCGACATAGCAGGGGACCTTGGCGCGAACATAATCATTGCAGTGGACACAACCTCTCCGCTTTTGGAAAAAGGCGAAATCCGGAACCTCATCAACGTCATCGACCAGGCGATCAGTCTGGAAATGGAACGGAATGTCCAGGCAAATCGAAAATTGGCAACAATAATTCCGATAAGCCCGGATCTGCATGAATTCACTGCAAATGATTATTCTGAAATTCCAAAAATTATTGACCGGGGAGAGCAGGAAGCAGAGAGGCGCCTCGGAGAAATCAAATCCCTTGTTTCCGGCATCCCGTCTCGACCCGATCTCTCGCGATCGGAGCAGAGCACGGGCGTCCCGCCCGCCCCGCATGCTCAACGCATTATTGATTCCATATCCTTCAACGGTCTTCAACAGATCAAATCTTCACAACTCATGAAAGCAGCGCATTTGCGCGTTCATGCGGGCGACATTCTGGATTTATCTTTATTGGTTGTCGATCTCGGCAGCCTGTATGCAACGCTTTTTTTTGAGAGTGTGGATTATTGTCTGGAGCCTGTCGCCGAAAACAGATACCGGCTGGTTTATCTCGTAAAAGAATCCGCGAAGAAGGTTCTGGGCTTGAGCCTCCGGTACGACAATGACTACGATTTTGAGGCTTTGACTGAATTTACGGCGCGCCAACTGTTCGGCGGTCCTTCCAGCGCAACAGTATCGAGTCAGTTCGGCGGTTTGGAGGATCATTTCGCAGCTCTGCGCCTGATTCCCTCCCCGGCGCTATCCCTGTTTATTGAGCCAAGAGTGGAAATTCGAAAACAGCAGCGGCTGGAAGTGCGCAATAAAGAATTGTTCGACATCTTCACCGACAGGCGCGAAGGCGGCCGGCTGACTATCGGCAGCGCGTTTTTCCACGTGTTTGAGTTTGAGGGAGGCTATTACAGTGAGCGCGTCAAGATTCAGGGGGAACAGGGATCGGAATCCGCCAGTCCTGCCGTGCTTGCCGGATTGACTTTCAGCCTGTATCGGGATTCCCTGGACAGCCCTGAAATCCCACGCAGCGGCGCAAGAGCGCAGATTTTGGTCGAGAAACAGAGCACCGCTCTGGGAAGTGATTTCAATTACTCCAAATGGCAGGCGGAGTATCAGCGCTACTTCCGGCTCTCCGATAAATCAACATTTCAGATAAACGCCGGCGCGGGTTTCACACGCGGTCCTGCTCCCTCTTATGACCGGTTCTTCACCGGAGGATATTCCTTCGCTGAGAGAGCTTCCAGGCAATTTCTGGGACTCGAGCGGGATGAAATCAGTTCGAATCAGAGAATAATCCTGGGAGCGAGCTATCGCAGGCAGGTAATCTCCAGCATTCTCGGATTTG
>JAHFUH010000223.1 GCA_023265215.1 Acidobacteriota bacterium | reverse complement strand
GATGAAGCCTCAAGATCTTCTGGAATCTGCTGCAATCGACCGGTTTCGTCCTCTTTACAATAAATATTTGCGCCTGGCCGAGGAGCATCTGCTCGCTGGTTGGGAATATGTCGGAATGCTTCCATTTCACCAGTTGCGTATCCGATTAGCCTGCGCCTGGCCGCTGCTGATCGGCGTGAAAACGCTGGCGCGCCTGAAAGTTGACAATGTCCTTGACGATCGCCGCCGCGTCAAGATCAGCCGTTCTGAAATCCGGCGTATGATATTTCAATCTATTGTCTCTTATCCTTTCCCGTCAGCTTGGAATCAAATGTTCTATTCATTATTGAATCAATAATCTCAGAACTTCTCAAGCTGCGATTTTCCGGCAGCGTTCTATTTAATCCATTCTGGTAAGGAGTTGAACGAGGTCCTGCCGCGTGAATTTCCACTGAAAAGGCCTTGCCGATTGCTGGTAGTATTCTTGAAACCGTAGCAGACGATCCTCCACGGCTGCCAACGACTCAAAATTGTTGGGCATTAGCACTTTGCGTTGTACTACTGAGAAGTAGCCCTCAACCTGATTAAGCCAGCTCGCGTGAACAAGTGTATGGAGTGGAACGATATTCTTCCATCTTTCTCGAATTCGTTAATCACTGCGCTCGCCGCGATGGGAAGATCCGTTGTCCATAATCAAGAACACCACCCGGGGTGCAGACTTATAGGGTTCCTGTGCCATTACATGCTCCCGTAAGCGATAGATACCGGTGGTTTCCTCGCATCGGCCGAATATCTTGGCTCGGCGCACGTCCCATGCCGCCAAGTAAGCCCAGGCCCCTTTCCTCTCGTATTTACTTTCTGCCCGCATCAGCCTGCCCGGCGCTGTCGGCGACATGCAATGGTACCACGGTCGGATCGCATCCTCTGATAGCCATTGCCAGAGGGTAGTTTTCCCAATGGAGGCTACGAATCCGCGTCGAATCGGTTCCTCCACTTATATACGATTTGGAACGATGTGTCCAAGCGGGCCGCGATATCCTTGTTCTCCATCCCGTCCGCGGAGCAGGTGTCCGATACCGGCGAGATGGTCTCCACCTCGGGGATAAAGGTGTGTGTCGCAGAGACCTCGACAGAAGCGACGTAGAGCACGGTCAAAGCAATATAGATCGAGCTCTATGCGACATAGACCGAGGTCAAAGTGACGTAGACTAAGGTCAAAGCGACGTAGATCGCGGTAAAAGGGGCGTAGATTGAGCTCAACGTGACGAAGACCGTGATCAAAGCATGGTAGATCGAGCTCTATGTGACATAGACTGAGGTCAAAGTGACGTAGACCAAGGTCAGAGTAACGTAGATCGAGCTCTACGTAACATAGATTGCGCTCTACGCGATATAGATTGAGGTAAAAATCTGGCGTGGCGCTAAACTACTGTATATAAGCGGCTTGCCAATCGTCTGTTACCATGGTAAAGACGACATAGATTGAGCTCTACGCATCGTAGATGGAGCTCCACGTGACGTAGATCGAGCTCAACGCGACCTAGACCGATGTAAAAGTGACGAAGATCGAGGTGAATGCAGCATAGATCGAGGTCAAAGCGGCGAAGACCTTGGTCAATGAAACGACGACCGTGGTAAAAGAGGCGTAGACCCCGGTCTCGATGGCAAATACAATCTTTTCGTTGACGTAGATGTTGCTCTGTGTCCCTGAGAAGATCTTCTGTGTCGCAAAGATCCTGGTCGTTTTGAGCGGGATCGGGGCGCTCGTGAAAGGATAAGAGGGACAAGCTGCCTACTGATTCCGGATCTTCCCTGGGCGGCGTCGTTAGAACTGCTGATAAACTGGTCCTTATGTATCAAACTATGGGTGTCCCTGGGTTGCTCCCTGGGTTGCGTTCAGATACTCTGTGGGTCTTGGTAGTAATGCGATATGGACTTGTATCAGGAGCCCTATGCCTTTTTGTGTATGAGCTTCTTAGGAGTTATCCTGTTACCCTGGATGCTTCCACCTGGTGCTCGGGTTACGGCTTTGCCGCTCTTGCGATACTTGCAGCGATTGTCCTCTATGCCTTCCGCTTCTCGCTTGGCGGCCGTCCGTTCCTCGCCTCCTCCCGCCTTGACGACTGAACTGCACGCCATTAGCTAAATGGTTGCCATTTCAGAATATTTTTGTCAGTGTTGGTCAGCATTTGTCAGCGGCTAATCAATGCATCGTCCATTCCAGCCACTGACCTACGCTGACCTTTACGGAATATATTTCAAGGCGTAAACAAATGAGTGGACAAGCTGAACCCATCAACCTGAATGACGCCATACAACTCCATGTGAGCGGGCAACTGGATCAAGCGGAGGCAATGTACCGCAGGATTCTAGCCAATCAGCCGGACAATCCGGACGCGCTCCACTTACTCGGAGTCATCGAATACCAGCGAAAGCGGTACGAGGAAGCAATCGATCTCATCAGCCGCGCAGTCGCATTAGTCAGCAAAGTACCTGAATACCGCAACAACCTCGGTAATGCATATCTTGCGCAAGCCCGGTTCGACGAAGCAGAGGCGTGCTATCGCAAAGCCCTCAAGCTGAACCCCAAATATGCAGATGCCCACAACAACCTGGGTAACGCGCTCAAGGAAAAGGGCAAATTGCAGGAAGCGGTTCATTCCTACCGCATGGCGCTAAAACTCGATCCCTTGCGGGCCGAAATTCACAACAACCTCGGATTGGTTCTGGAGCGACTCGGTGAACTGGATCAGGCAATCCAACACTATTGCGAAGCCGTGCGACTCAATACCGCTTTCGTAGATGCCTTTGCCAATCTCGGGGGAGCCTTAAAAACTCAAGGCAGGTTGAACGAAGCCATCGGGAGTTGCACTCAAGCTCTGGCGATCAATCCCACGCACGCCAGAGCGCTTCTGAACATGGGGAATGCTTACTCGGAGATGGGCCAAATCGAAAAAGGCACCGCTTTTTTTCGCGACGCAATCAGGGCGGAGCCGACCATGTGCGAAGCCCATTTGAATCTCGGCCACACACTCAGGGAGCAGGGAGAAAAAGAAGACGCATCGGTTCATTTTCAGAAGGCGGTCCGTCTGAAGCCGGACTCTCTTGCCGCCCGGCTCGGAGAATGTATCGGGCAAATACCTTTGCTCCAGGATTCCATCGAGGATATTGCACAAACCAGAGAATACTATCGCAAAGCATTGGAAGATTTATCGGAGCAAATCAACCTGTCCGATGCGCACGTTTTAAATCAAGCCGCTCGCCTCGTCGGAAATTGCCAACCGTTCTTTCTCGCTTATCAGGGTGAAAACGATCGTGAACTGCAGGCGTTGTACGGCGAACTGATGGTTCGGATTCAGTCTGCGTGTTTCCCGGCATGGTCGAAGCAAAGGCCGATGCCCATGAACAAGCCCGGAGAGCCTCTCCGAATTGGAATCGTCTCCGGCTTCTATTTCCTCCACTCGAATTGGAAGATCCCTATCAAGGGTTGGGTTGAGCATTTAAACCGGAATGACTTTCAGTTGTTCGGATACTATACAGGCAGCAGGAATGATGGGCAAACTGCCGCCGCCAGAAAAATATTTCACCGCTTTGTTGAAAACATGACCTCGCTGGAACAGTGGTGCGACCGGATCTGCCGCGATCGCCTGCATGTTCTTATATACCCCGAAATAGGAATGGACCCGACAACCGTGAGGCTGGCATCACTCCGCCTGGCTCCAGTCCAATGCACATCCTGGGGCCATCCCAATACTTCCGGGTTGCAAACCATCGATTATTTTTTAAGCAGCGAACTAATGGAACCTTCCGACGGAGATGAACACTACACGGAAAAATTGGTCCGGCTTCCTAATCTGTCGATTTACTATGAACCGCCCGCAGTGGAATCAGCCCGGGCGGGCCGGGCTGATTTTGGTTTGAATGAAAAACAAGTTTTGTTCCTGTGCAGCCAGTCTCTTTTTAAATACCTCCCGCAGTTCGACGATGTTTTTCCGAGAATTGCTATGGAAGTCGGCGATTGCCAGTTCGCATTTCTGAATTACGTCAAATCCCCGGCGCTTGGCGTACGTTTCACCCGGCGGCTGGAATCTGCATTTGCCCGCTACGGACTTCATTGCTCCGATTATGTGAAATTTCTTCCTCACCTCGATCCTCCGCGCTACAAAGCGCTGAACGAAACAGCCGACGTCTTCCTGGACAGCATCGGTTGGTCTGGTTGCAACTCCAGCCTGGAGGCGCTGTCCTGCGATTTGCCCATCGTGACGATGCCCGGCAAATTGATGCGCGGACGCCACACACATGCGATCTTAGCAATGATGGGAATGACTGATTTAGAGGCACGCGATATCGACGAGTATGTCGCGCTCGCAAAGCGACTGGCAACCGATGTTGAATTCAGGAGGCATGTTGCACAAAGAATTTCCCGGCACAAGCATTTGGCGTATTGTGATAAATCCTGCATCGACGGCCTTGAAGCATTCCTGAAAAAGGCATTCTGGTCATCGGCACAAAAATCCTCCAGTAAGTGAATGAATGAGACGATAAGCATGGCAGACGACTGGCCGCTGCCAGGGGGTGGTTCCGCATCCGAAAGATCAGTGGCACAGAGAAAAGGAGTATGACCTGTGGGAAGCGGACTGTTTCCCGGGTCGGCATGAGTGATGTGGTCTTATAGTGAGCATCTCACCCCGAGGTTAACGTAAAGGACGACTTCAATTGAACCTGCTAATTCTTCCCTCCATCTCGTGCAACTATAAGTGCCGCTATTGTTTCACCCAGTCTCCAAAATCAAAAAATCGAATCGCCCAGCTTGGGCTGAATCGCCGGCGTTCGGCAGATGACTGGATGGCAGGCATCCAATGGTTTGCGGCAGAGTGGGGCTCGGTTGAAAGCGTGATCGTCAGCGGGGGCGAGCCGCTTCTCTTTGGCGAAATCATCCAGCTGTTGATTGGGATAATCGAGACGACCGGCAAAGCGTATCTGACGACCAACCTCGCTTTGATCACTGAGCGCTTCTTCGATATACCCCCGAGCAATATCGAAATGACCGTCTCGGCGCATTTAAACTCCCAGGGGCAAATACGACAGGAGTTCGCAGCAAGGCTTATGGAGTTAAGAGCCAGGGGATACCGGTTCACTATAAATTTTGTCGCTTTCCCAGGGCAGCTCCGGGAATATGACCAGGTGAAGGATCTGGCACAAGAACTGAATTGCAGATCCCATTTGGAACCATATATCGACTATAATGCGGCCGCTACAGGGTTTGGTTTCTTTGAACGCGCTGATGACCGGATGTACTTCCTGAACAACACCTGGGATTCCGACAGGGAAGCGATCACGTTGGCCGAAAGAAGGGGACAACAGATCGTAGACTGCTATGTCGGACAGAAGTGCCCCACGGTCGCGGAGAATGGAGATATTTATCCCTGCGTTGGCATGATGCTTGAAAACCGTTTCAAAATGGGAAATCTCTTTGATAGAAAGATCGATTTAGAGGTCAGGAGCAAAATGCAACCAATAGCATGCGATATATTCTGTCCCTGCGCCCTAAACTACCGAGAAGGATTCCGATAATAGTTTCCCTTTTGGTGCCCGGTTAGTCTCGGGGCGCAAATGGTGGATTTTGTGGTGCAGCCAAATCAGAAAAATGAACCGCAAAGACCGCCAAAGCCTCAAAGAAAAGCAAATGCTTTGAGAGTCTTTGCGGTTCAAAATAAATTGAAATATCAGCGAATTCTCTCGTAGATTCTCACGCAAGGACCATTCCATTCTGCAACGAAGATCCTTTCACCGTTGATCAATATTCCACTCGGCGCGTAGTCCAAAAACAGGCATTCCAACTCGACTCCCTCAGGGGAGATCAGTTTCAGGCACTGGTCAATCTCATTCTGACTTACGGCTAGGATCCCGTCGTCAAACTGCGCCATGTAATTTGGCAGGAGGAAAGAATTTCTGCCGGGACCACATCTGCCGATCTCTTGAATAAATTGGCCGGACCAATCGAGTTTCTGTAGCCTGTGATTGCCCCGATCCACGATCCAGAAACCAGAGGCAGGATCGGGTGCGCAGGAACATAGACTTAACGGGAAACGGAACTCTCCGGGACCCGTTCCTGTTCGATCGATAAAAATCTCCGCTAATTCATTTTCCCGCAAGGTGATAACGCGGTGATTACCGTGATCTACAGCTAGCATAGAGTTGTTGGGACCCTGACCTATTCCTGCTGAATGTAAAAGGGGCTCAGACAATTGGAGATAGCAAATGTCACCATCGGAATCCCCGATTCGCGGGTCATAAATCATTACGCTGCCGGGATTTTGCTCAACTATCCACAGCCTGTCCCTACTGTCCGCGGCAATTCCTGTTGGATTCGAGAGAGTCCCGCAACCTGATTCACTCAGGAAAATCTCCTCAAGCCTTTTTCCATCGGGGTCCAGATGGGCGAGCGTGCCCCGATGGTAGAGCGTGACATAGAGATGTGAATCCGATGTTTGAGCTATGGCAAGCGGGCGCGGCAAGTCGCCGATGCCTGAGGGCAGCAGGTCAATCCGGGCTACCTCACGGAGGTATTGTGAAACATGAACCGACTTGGCATCCGGTCTCCGGATCCATTTTTCCGGAGGGGCCGTTTCTAACGGTCTATCAGGCGATTCAGAGGGGAATCCCAAGATGCTCATCTGTCTGAACTCGTGGTTACACCATCGGAGTAGTTCCTTGATAACGCTCATCTGGAATGCGTTCAAACTCAAAAGCGCTGAAATGGCGGTATCAGGGACATCCCGATTGGAACGATGCAGACCGAGATAAAGCAGCATTGTTTCGTCGCGACGTAACACAGCATCTGTAACAGCGTCCGCAATCGGTCCTGTTATGCCTTCGAGCTGTGTTTGAAGCGCTTGAAGCCTGGGCAAGTATTCACGATTGCAGCCGGATTGTGCAATGAGCCGAACTCTCAGATATATCAGCCAAAGCTTGTGGATCTGACGGGTCACAGCTTCCCTGGTCATTCCTGCTTCACTCCAATAGGAAATTGCACGTGCCTGGATAGATTCGAAAAACGCTGCATCCCGGCAGTTCTCTCGAACAGAATTTGGGATCTCTTCGCAGATTTTGAAAACTGATCGACAAGTGGCAACTGCATCTCCACATACATCGGATGAATTGAATGATGCTGCTTCTGCCTCCGCTTCGATAATCAGAGCATCGATGGGCCCGTGCCCACCTTCTTGACAGCTGATATACTTCTCGCTTGCTTCAAAGCGCCATAGCTCGATCCGGTCGTTAAAATGCAGCCATACTTCTCCAATTCCCAGGTTGGAGGACACAGGGGTTCCGTCGACAGGAGCCTCATAAATTACTTTTGAGGAGGCATCAAACCATTTAAGTTGTTGTTTGACCTTGCTATAGGCCACAAAGACGCCATCCGCGGCCGAAATCCACTCGCAATCAGCCGGAAGGCAGAGGGGGAATGGGAACAAGGATCCGAATAGCAGCCGTTTGAGTCGATTGCGAAGGGGCTCGACCAAAAAAATCGAGGTTTCTGATTTTCCCAGAATTCTTGTCGGATAATAGAGGGGATCAAATGCACAAAAACCGTGTACGCTCTCACGGGGAGCTGGATCGTTGAAAGAAACCGTTTTCTGCCAGTGTGATTCGAGGTCCGGGGGGAATGCTTTGCCGATCTCGAAGAGCAGTTGTCCATCTAGCCCTATTGCACAAAGCCGATGATTTCCGCGGTCCAGAATGATCCAATATCCGGAGCTTTCCTCACCCGCCGCCCGAAGAAACCGGATATCGGAGACCTCTTTGAACCCAATTCCGCCGCCTGCCTTCAATGAACAAAGATGGTGGCCGTCCATGTCAAGAAACTGCACTCGATCTTTCCAGGAATCACAGATCGCCAGACATTGCCGAATCTCATTCCCGGCTGAAATCCAGCCAAGTGCCAGGCCCCTTGGATACCGGAAATCGTTGGCCTGCCACAGCACCTTCCCGCCGACATCCAGGGCAACAACTCTGTTGTTGAATTCATCCGAATAATAGACCGTTCCATCCGCATCGACGACGATGCTATGAATCGGTCCGCTGTCAATTTTAAACCTTCTGATCATTGGATCGGCCACTTACCGCTCCTACAGGCGCCCTCGATGTAAGCATGGCGCCGATGCACGGCACCGGTCGGAAAAGGCAGACCTCAAGAATGCAGCCCGTTCCCGCA
>JAHFUH010000743.1:1731-2757 GCA_023265215.1 Acidobacteriota bacterium | reverse complement strand
TCATGTTGTCGGCGCGCGGCCTAATTTCATGAAATTAGCACCGGTCAAGGCTGCCCTATCGCTTCGCAAAGGCATCAGTCAGGTCGTTGTTCACACAGGACAGCACTATGATGCATCGATGTCGGATGTTTTTTTCAAGCAACTCGAAATTTCCAAGCCCGAGTACAACTTGGGCGTGGGATCTTCGAGCCATGCGCAACAGACGGCACAGATCATGACGCATTTGGAACCGGTGATTTTGGAAACACGGCCCGACCTGGTGCTGGTTTATGGCGATGTGAACTCGACAGTGGGGGCCGCCTTTGTCTGTTCCAAAATGCTGATTCCTCTTGGCCATGTGGAGGCCGGGCTCCGCTCTTTTGACCGGACAATGCCGGAAGAGACAAATCGGATTTTGACCGATCAATTGGCCGATCTGCTTTTTACTCCATCGATGGATGGAAATAAGAACTTGATGAAAGAAGGGATCTCATTCGAAAAAATACATATGGTCGGAAATGTCATGATCGACACCCTCGTCCGTCTTCTTCCGCGCGCCAGTTGCGATGAGCTGCTGAACAAATCCGGACTGTCGCGACGCCAATATGCGCTGGTGACTTTGCATCGGCCCTCGAATGTCGACGATGCGGCAGTGTTAAGCGTTATTTTTGATACTCTGAATAAAATTTCGGCGAACCTCGACATCATTTTCCCTGTGCATCCTCGCACACAGCAAATGATGAAGGACATAACTTCAATGAGCATTTCGCCAAAACTGCATTTGATCGATCCGGTTGGATACCTGGAATTTCTGGCTCTTCAGCGGAATTCGGCATTCGTGATCACGGATTCCGGCGGAATCCAGGAAGAAACAACCTATCTTGGAATTCCCTGCATAACTCTCAGGGATAACACAGAGAGGCCAATTACTGTCAGCATGGGAACAAATGTGCTTGCCGGAAGGAGTATGAAACGGCTGTCCGAAGAAGTCGATAAGATCATGCACGGAAAGGCGAAGCCGGGGGCAATTCCTCCCATGTGGGACGG
>JAHFUH010000743.1:0-1721 GCA_023265215.1 Acidobacteriota bacterium | reverse complement strand
TGCTGATTATGTTGAAAACATGCAGCCGTCGAGATCTTCAGGCCAGCAATTCCATATCGAAGACTATCCGCTTCCGGCATCCGGTAATTTAAATGGCGTAACTGCTCTGCGGGATTTCTAATATCCGATGCAAACTCAATCGAAGTATCCTGTTATAGGGGTAGGTGGCTTGCGCATGCATTGCCGAAACCAGGCATACGTTCGCTCAATGCCTTCTTTTAAGGGTATTGGGGCCGCCCATCCCATCGCTGATAGGCAAGTAATATCCAAAAGCTTTTGGGGTGAGCCATCCGGCTTGCTGGAATCATAGATAATTTTCTCTTATAACCAACCACTTCTCGAACAACTCCGCAAAGCTCAGCAATAGTCAAGTCCTCTCCAGTTCCTACGTTGATTAAAAAGGCTGTAAGCTTCGCGGTAGTTGACAGTGTACCAATATGCTGCAACCTTGCTGAATGTGCAGGGGCTGCGAGGATAAAAGGGCGTCCGTTCATTTTGAGGTGGCGCTGCCCCACCGAACATTTCAGACGAGCCAGCCTGGTAAAATCGAATCCGGTTGTTCATGTTGCCACTGTAGTCGCGGACGGCTTCCAGCAGCCTTAGAGTGCCAGTGGCAACCGCATCCGCGATATATTCAGGCTGGTCAAATGAAACACGAACGTGCGACTGTGCGCCGAGATTGTAGACCTCGGCGGGTTTGATCTTCTCCAAAATGCGCCGCAACCCTGTGCCGTCAGTCAGGTCGCCATCGTGCAAGAATAACTTACCGCCAGATTCATGGGGATCCTGGTATATCTCGTCAAGGCGGGCTGTATTGAACGTGCTGGTTCTGCGGATTATTCCGTGGACTTCATATCCCTTCTCCAGGAGAAGGAGTGCGAGATAAGATCCATCCTGCCCCGGTGATGCCTGTAATCAGAGCTTGTTTCATAGTCTATGAAGCAATTTTTAGCATAAAGGCAAATCGAATGCATCAATTTAACTGCCGGATCAATCAGCTGTCAATGAACTTACCGGGAGGGCCGGTAAGTTCGTCATTCCAATCCGCCGCTTTTACTGAACCAATGTAATCGATCTGATTCGCCGTCAGGACAAGCCCCTTCGCATCCCGCCCCCGAACAGGCTGTCGCTCCACCGAAAACTTCTGCTGCCGGATTTTGATCCGTGCATCCGCCGCATAGCGAACATACAGAGCCGCTGGATTGTCATCCGCGAAAAAGCGAACGTTTGCGCCTCTCGGCGCAAATCGCGATTCACGGTTCGTGACCAGCCCGCCCATCATAAACTTCTTGTAGTACACGAAGAAATCCATCTCATACACCGCCGTCATCAAGCGTTCACGCTCCAGGAGCGCGCAATAAATGAGGGAAGTGTCTACAAACATTTTCTCGGGCGGCGCCACAACTTTGCATTTCCCATCCTTCCAGATGAGCAGAAGCCTGTCCAGCGGGGAACACGCGATCAGAGCATCGCCTGTCACCTTATGGCCGAGATATCCCTTTTCGCGATCGTAGCAAACTGTCAGCTCATGCGCTGTCAGTTCGCGTTCTGAAATTTCGCGGAATGTAGCGACGCGTGTGCGCCGCGGATATTCCGGTCCGTGTTTCCTGAGGAGACTGCGCAAGTACCGGATCGCATACGGCACAATACCCGACAAATCCAGCTCCACGCCTCCAATCTCGCCGCGAATGCTATCGATTACGCTCCGATTCTTTTCCAGA
>JAHFUH010000222.1 GCA_023265215.1 Acidobacteriota bacterium | reverse complement strand
TTTTCCGCCGGCGACGACAGGGTTTCCATAAGACGTGTCCCCAATGGCCGCCTTCCATTTTATGTTCCGGTTCGTCTTGATATCCCAGGATGAGGGAAGCGGCTTGATCGTTGCAACCATGTTCCGCTGCGGCGTTCCTCCCCACATGGGCCAATCCTGGGAGATAATCGGCAGCATCAGTAGAAGAAAAAATAGCAAAGCCAATAAGCAGTATGTATTTCGAAACTTTCGATGCATGTTCCCTCTCGATGCGCTGGATATTACCAGATCGATCCCTAACCCTCAACACCAGGAGCCTGCCATATGCCACGGGAGCAGGCGCTTACCAATGAGTTCAAAGGTAGACGCGGCGTCCCGCCGCGTGCGACAAGCGACCTATTTAACTGAGCCACGCGGCGGGACGCCGCGTCTACCTTAAAACCAAAATTTCGGAACAGCCAATTGGATTTCTTAAACCATGAATGTCCGCTTACTGATGAACTGATTAATAATCCGATATTTTATTGGACAAAAATCCTGATCTTCGCCACAATGTGGCAGCCCATTCCATGCACGGATTTTCAGTGCAGCGAGAAAGGGAGAGTAGCTTTTGAAAACCTGGCGGGTTCCTGTATGTCGGCGCCCTCGCGACATCGGACGAGGAAACCGGCGCTGTAGAAAACCCGGCAGCACACTGAAAGGATTTTAAATGAAGAAGTGCAGATGGTTAAGCTTGTTGATGCCGATGATAATCGGCCTCGCACTGTTCACGCCTCAGGGCGCATTCGCGCAGTGCTGAGTACTGGCAAAAAATATGGCCCCCATGAGCGGCGGCCTCGGACCCTATTTACAAAAAGGCGAATGGCAGTTTAGTGGCAGTTTGAATCGATACGCGACGGATGAGCTGTTTAAGGGTTATGACTACGTATCGACGCCTACCCCGGTGATCGAAGGAGGAGACACGCTGGACCTCCAGGCAAATTACGGCCTCACCCCCAGATTAAACCTCACTCTAGACATCCCCATTGTACTCTGGTCCCACTGGAGCACTGTAATCGCAGGCACCCGGTACGACGCTACGGCGCACGGTCTCTCCGACACGGTGTTCGGTGGACGTTTCTGGTTACTCGATCCCGAGAAGCATACCAAGGAAAACCTTGCCCTTGGTTTGGCGCTGAGACTGCCCACCGGGAATTCGAATTACCTGGTTCCCTATCCCGATTCCAAGGGCCAGAATATCACCTTCCGCCCCGTACACCCCGCCATACAGGTTGGCAGCGGCGCAACGGGACTCCGCTTGTCCGTACAAGGTTTCCGCGCATTCCGGCATCTCAGTTTTTCCGGAACCGGCCTTTACGTTTTTAGTCTGAAAGAACAAAACAACACTCTTGCTTTTGGGGCAGCGCTCAACCCAGCGGGGCCTCAAACAGTGGCAGCAAATGTTCGGTACCTCTCCACACCGGACTCTTATCTTTTCAACGGCAGCGTAGCCGCCCCGATCCCTTATTTAAAAGGGATGGCTGCTACCTTGTCGGGGAAGATTGCGGGCGTGCCAACGTGGAACACCATAACCAGCACTATAGGCTACCGTCAGCCGGGGTATATTGTGACGATGGATCCGGGCTTGGCCTGGAATACATCGTTTGCGTCGTACTTCGTCAGTATGCCCTTACGTATGCACCAGTACGTAGGTCTGGACTTTACCGGAAGCCAGAAGACCGCGGACTTCTCAAAGGTGCAGCTCCAGTTTGGTGTACAGTTCCACCTCGGAGGAAAACCAAAAACTTCCGCTCCGACGGGAGATGCCACAGGGAAGCCAACCAAGTAAACAATTCAGTCGGCGGGCCTGCACCGGAGAATCGGGTGGGCCCGCCAATCCGATAAGAAGAAACAGGATTTCTATATGCAAAGATCATTTAAAAAGAGAATCCAAGGCGCCGTTCTGTGCCTCTGCTGCCTGCTTGTTGCTTCTCTTTTGCTTCATTGTGAAAATGTCCCGGCGGCAGAAAAGTTCAAGCCCTTCAAACTAAAAACACTGGATGGCACCACAAAAAGACTGCAGGATTACTCGAATAAAGCTGTTTTGGTTATGTTCCTGTTCCCTAAATGCGCCTACTGCAACATCGCACTTCCTGAAGTCCTTAAAATGTACGACACCTATAAGGATCAGGGGCTTTCCGTGGTATCCATCAATGTCATGCCCGACCAGAACAAACTGATTCCCGACTGGCAGACAAAGTATCACGTCACATTTCCAGTGTTGATTGGAGCATCCCAGAACTCCTTGATGGATGACTATCAACTGACTGCCACGCCGACGTTTTATCTGCTGGGCGAAAAGGGCGAAGTTCTCTTCCGCCAGAGCAAGTACGAGCGCGGGGATGAGAAAACTATGGATGCAAAAATAGCCGATGCTCTGAAAATCATCCACAACGCAGCGGTTGTGCAAAAGCCATAGGGCTGCGGAATAATCATCAACTATAGACGGACCGGGATTAAGGCCTGCAGCAGAAATATATTCACATTCTGCTGCGGAGCCTTTTCGAGTCGCACTGCTATGGTCCACGGTTTACACTAAAGCGAATTAGAATAAAGATTGAATAAAATTCAGGAACAAAGTATCTTGAGCATTGCTTTAAAGATGCTGAAGAAATTTTGGGCAATGAAGGTACGTGCAAATTGAAATCCAAGGCATTTAACGTCTGGACAAGCGGCTGAGTCTCCCACACCGATGCTCGTGGCGAGTTCGCTGGATGCCAGCCCAGGCGTGGGAATGCCGCATGAACTGCTTCAGACACTGATCCCCTTCCCCAGGTTGCATCTCATCCATTCATAACCACAAGGATCGGCGGGTTTAATCCCGCTTTTTTCATTTTAGATTTCAAAGATCACATAAAGCATTGCGAGGGAATGCAATGGCAATAAATGGCGAACAACGAAAACGTGTAATGCAGCGTTCCATGCGTTTGGGGCACTGCGTGTGCGATCCGGCAAAGCCCTGCCCATGCGAGCTATTCGTAGCACAGGATATTTGCCTTTGCGCCGGCGAACGCCTGGAAGCACCGGCAGGGCCGGTTGCCCTGACGCAGTTGGTGGAAAAAGCCGGCTGCGCGTCCAAGATCGATCAGGCATTTCTAAAGGCGGCGCTCAAGGATCTGCCCAATTTCGATGATCCGCATGTGCTGGTAGGCATGCCCGCAGGCGATGATGCAGGTGTTTACGAGTTGGGCAACGGCACAGCCCTGGTCCAAACCGTGGACGTGTTCACTCCGTCCGTAGACGACCCTTACCAATTCGGGCAGGTGGCCGCGGCCAATTCACTCAGTGATGTCTATGCCATGGGTGGAAGGCCGATCACAGCTCTGTCTATCGTCGGATTTCCCGTGCGCAAAGTACCGGACAACGTCCTGCACAAAATACTGCGCGGCGGCATAGATAAAATGAAAGAGGCGGGCGTGCCTGTCATAGGCGGCCACAGCATCGACGACGATCAGATCAAAGCCGGATTTGCCGTCACGGGACTAATTCAGACGGAACAAGTGGCCACAAACGCCAATGCACAAACCGGAGACGTGCTGATTCTAACCAAGCCTCTGGGCACCGGGATTGTATCCTTTGCCAGGCAGATCGGGCGCGCACAGAACGAGTCCGTCGAAGCGGCAGTGCGATCGATGACAACGCTCAACAAGGCTGCCGCGGAGCAAATGACGGCGATCAAAGTCCACGCGTGCACGGATGTAACCGGCTTTGGACTTATGGGCCATCTTTCGGAAATGGCTTTGCGGAGCGGTGTGGATATAGAGCTGTACTGGGATGACCTGCCGTGGCTGCCCGGCGTTCTGCAATATGTCGCCGACGGCATCCTGCCCGGGGCAATAGAACGAAATAAGGAATCCTGTGGAAACCGCGTAATTGCAAGCGAAGGAATAAGCGAGCCCATGCTGGATATGTGCTTTGACGCGCAGACCTCCGGAGGTCTGCTCATGGCCGCCGATCCCTCTGTTTCCGATCGCCTCCTCGCTGCATTGCATAAATCGGGAGTAACAGACGCTTGCTTTATTGGCAAGGTCGGGCGAAAGGGTGCAGGCCGAATATATATTGAAACCTCCGGGAAAAGGAGATTGCCAATGCCGACAGAACAACCCAAGTCTGCGCAAGTCACAAAGGAAGCCAGTTGCTGCTCTGAACCGGCGCAGGAAGCCTCCTGCTGCAGTCCCGCAGCGCAGGGGCCGGAACCTGATGGCGAGCTTCAGGCCGAGACTCTCTATCAGCAATTTCTCGCGGCCGTGGGAAAACCGGGAAGCCTGGATGCATTCACCAAACAGGCAATAAACATTGCTCTGGCAGTCGCTACACGATGCGAACCGTGCCTCAAAGCACATATGCAAAAGGCAAGGCAAAATGGCTTTACACCAGCTGAGATTGACGAGGCTGCATGGATGGGCGTGGGATTTGGCGGATCGCCGGCGCTTATGATGTATAGTCGGACTAAAAACAGCAAATAGGAAATATAAATCAGGCACTATTTTCCAGAGAAGAGAGATCGAAAAGGTATTTTAGTGATTGTGGATGTAGACACATTATACTTTGTTATTTAAATGTAGAAATAACCGTTGACGTCCACGACTGCGTCTACAAGATATATATCCAGGAATAATGAGTATAAAGAAATTAGATATTTGTCAGATTGGCTTTGTAGGTCTTTAATGCTAAACCATGCGTTTAGCATTCCGCAGAGTTTTCATTGGAGGTGACTGGGGCCCGGTGGCTCCCGCGGTCTTCAAAACCGTCGAGCCGTGTTATAACGGCAGGTGGGTTCAACTCCCATTCACCTCCGCCATTCATGCTTTACATTCACGAGATACATCCGATTGCAGCAATCAGGCGATTTTAGGGATTGACGCCTGGAGTTTGGAGAATAACAATTACTCAAGATCCTAACTGCTATTTGTGAAATGGAAAGGAAAATCATATGAAGACCGGAGCCAGAAACAGTCTGCAAGCCAAAGTCATATCCATTAAAAGCGATGAAATAATGTCCATTGTGAAATTCGAAGTAACCGCTCCCCATGAGATGGCATCCGTTCTGACAACCGAATCGGTAAAGGAAATGAATCTCCAGGTCGGGGACAAACTAATGCTGGCCGTTAAAGCAATTCACGTCCTGCCGATAAAGGAATAGTCTGCAGCCTACGAGCAATCGCCAGGAGTCTCAAAGAAGAGGGTACCCCATTCTGCTGCATTGATGTGGACTCGGAACGGATTTGGATATGGGGGTCGGACCACGAGTATTGTGGGAATTATTAAAGTTAAGTTTAAATTAAGGCGCTTTTTAAGGCCTTGCGTGCATATTTCGAGGCCTTTTTTAGCATGTAAGATTTATTTATAGGATCGTGGCATAGGGAAGCCTCCTCAATGTGAAATGTCTTTGTCTTAGAAGCAGAAAAAGGCAGCGAAATATTCACGCAAGGCCTTTTTCACACCCTTCTAATGAGGCTACCTTCAATTTGCGCAGCACTTTTTTGTGGCCCGACCCCCAATGAAACAGCAACCTCTCCGATCAGGCCTGTTCCTGTCTCATTGAATCCATGTGTGCGATGCGTTCGGCAATCCGCCATTGTCCGTCCGCACAGCGCCGGAATTTATCCATATAGCGTCCGGTAGAAAGAAGCACAGGGGTTCCTCCTCGATCCATGAAATGAATGAGGTTGGTATCCGCCGCTGCCTCATCCCCGTGGAGTGTGATGATCGTATTGACGGTAGCGTGCTTCATTGGCGGGCCAGGAAACTGCGGTAGTTTTGCAAGCCACTCGGCCAGCTGTTTACGCCCAGTGATAGGTCTTTCGATCATTTTTCCTATTGCCGAATCTGCAGGAATAATGCCCGGCTCAGGCTTGAACACCAACACTGCGTCCTCGGTAAAGATATCGACCCACAACTCTTGACGCTTATTGTCGACAGCAAAACCATAATTGTAAATTAATCGCTGAATTGCCCGCTCGTCTTCCAGGCGTCTCACTCGGTTTTCAATTGAGTCCATCGGCATGTCCTTCCTTGGAATCTTGATCCTAATGCTGAACGCGAATAGGCAGCCACGGTAATTTCCTGGATTTAATCACGAAAAATAGAAAAAGGTGCCTGTCACCAATTTCTTGGACCTGGCGTTTCGCGCTTTACATGAATCTTCCCTCAGGTTCCGTTCCGGCGCGCAGGAGGTTGAGGTAGGCCTCGTAGCTGTAGGCGCGATCACGGCGGCGGCCTGTGACTTCGACCAGTATTTCAGCGTCAACGAGCCCGAACACGGCCTTAGTTGCAGTGGGCTTTGTTGTTTTGAGCAGTCTCACAGCTTCGGCTACTGTGATAATCGGATGATCGGGCAGTACCTCAAAGAGGCGGACGCCGGCAACTGAGGTCGAGCGCCTTGAAAGAGCTTTGGTCCGATCGGAACTTATCAGGGCAAAAAGATTCTGTGTCGTCGCCACCGTTTCGTCTGCAATGATCGCAACCCCCTCCAGGAAATAATTCAGCCAGCTCTCAAAATCGCCATCGGTCCGGATTGCATTCAGCAG
Source organism: Acidobacteriota bacterium (assembly GCA_023265215.1). Lineage (GTDB taxonomy): Bacteria > Acidobacteriota > UBA6911 > UBA6911 > UBA6911 > UBA6911. The sequence continues at coordinate 1,676 of JAHFUH010000222.1, read as the reverse complement.
CCGGTAATACTCGGCACGATGTCGTTTGAAATATAAACTTAAATACAGTAACGGAGTGTCCAAGAGTTTCCAGTGTTCAAAAAGCAGGGTGATTAGAAGTCGGCCGATGCGGCCGTTGCCATCCAGGTACGGATGTATTGTTTCGAATTGCGCATGCAGCAATCCGGCTCGGGCCAACGGAGGCAATGGATCTTTTGCATGAATATATTTTTCCAGTGAGCCAAGCAAATCGCCCAGTGAATGCGGGGGCGGCGGCACGTAAACGGCATTCCCAGGACGGGTTCCACCGATCCAGTTCTGGCTGCGCCTGATTTCGCCAGAACTGCGGTGACCACCCCGGACGTTTTTCATCAAGCGCCGGTGCGCCTCATTAAGGAGCCGCATTGACAGTGGCAATCCCTTCTTGCTTCGCATCTGCTTGCGTGCGTAACTGAGTGCATCGACGTAATTGCAGACTTGCCTTACATCATCGTCGTCGACGGCGTCTGCCTTGCCTGCTGCTTCGTACATTAACAAGTCCACCAGGGTTGCCTGCGTACCTTCAATTTGAGAAGAGACCACAGCTTCCTTGCGAACGAAGGAATAAAGAAGCCAGTCGAGCGAGGGAACCATGGTTCCGGCAAGTTTCAATCTTCCAACCGCAGCCTCGGCGCGCTGAAGCAACGCGGAGAGCTCAGCGTCCATATTTAGGGGAGGGTTGCTTGGAGGAAGCGGCGCAGGCACAAAAGCGTTGACGGTTTCCCCTGCAGTGCTGGTTTGTTCGTAGGTTCCGACGATTCTTGCCATAGCCACTCCAAGGAAAGAGCTCTTTGCTATATCGACTCGCTAGGAAATGATTCTTTACTAACGGATATTAAAAGTAAAGTATTCTTTACTAGTAATTGCTAAATTTGGCTGCTAGTTGTCGCGCCTTGAGTTAAGAGCGAGCAGCGATCTAACCAGCAGGTCAAGAGATACGGAGCTTTCGCCGGCTTTGGATAGCATTGTTGGATAGGATTGGGACGGACCACGATAAGTTGTCACAATCAAATAGATTTCTTTCCATTTATCCGAATCCGCCTTATCGAGTTGGCTCAGATCATCGTACCAATCCGTAAACGCTGCAATCCAATGCCCATCTGAAAACACGAAAAGAATGCCTGCAGCCGCCACGACTTGTGCCGAGGAGACGAGGTAGATGAATGGCTCCTGACCTTCATCATAACCAGGTACGCGGCCGGTCTTAAGCTGCAGCAGCATCGGGCTTAAGTATCCTAAGAAAAAGGTGCCTGTCACCAATTTCACCAATTTCCCGATCAGGCCTGTTCCAAGTGAGTCCATCGGCATGTCCTTCCTTGGAATCTTGATCCTAATGCTGAACGCGAATAGGCAGCCACGGTAATTTCCTGGATTTAATCACGAAAAGGGATATCCTATTTCGAATCCCTACCTTCGGAACCGACGAAAGGCCCATTTGTACAGTTCCCTTATTGAATAACCCTCTCGATCGCATACCCCTGAAATACTCCCAAAGCCTTCACCCTTGCATCAGGCCTTTTCGGATATGGCCCGCTGATATTCCAGCCCGCCAAGAACGTCGATTTTTAGTGCTGCGCGGCAAAGGGAACTTGCCATTCGCTGAGGCGTTTGGTGAGATGTTCCGCTTGGCCGCCTGGCGTAACGTAGGCGAACCAGGC
>JAHFUH010000221.1 GCA_023265215.1 Acidobacteriota bacterium | reverse complement strand
TAATCCTTCAGCCAATATTGCTGCCCGCGCCGTCAAGATTATTGGCGCGGGAATTCAAAGCTACCAGCAGTTGAAAATGAATTCACAAACAGCCGGTGAAACTCTGAACCGCTTTCTTGCCCAATATCTTTAGCTTTATTGACCTGGCTGCTATTCCATCGAAACATTTTTGGCGTCAATGCAGATTATTTTCCCGAGGGCATTGACCTCCTTCTGCTGCAACGTGCCGACAACCCGGACCTTATATCCCTGCGGGGGTTCCTCAGTCTCGTCATTTCGCAGAACCCAGATGGATGTGCTGTCGCTAAACAGCCTGAACATTTTCATTGAAGAATATCCCGTTTTCGTCTCCGCCATTCCAACCACGGTTACGTTTTGGCCAAGGCGGGAAGCTCCATTGGCAAGGAGATCGCTGATCTTGTCGGTGCCTGAAGGAGTTGAAGAACAACCGAACGAAAGCAGAAGCCAGAGGAGAAATGCTGCCGTGCCCAGTTTTTTCATTGCTGAACCTCCTTGATTGCTGATCAATTGGAAAAGCGCTAGTAAAGTTTGCGTGTCGATTTTACATTGTGTCTCAAAATAGAGCAATCTCTAAGCAGGAGCCGGAAGCCGGAATGGAATGTCATTCCGGTTTCTAGAATGTTTGCACTTTTTGCGCGCGCTGAGTGGTAAACTTCCGGTGAAAATAATTAATAATGCGGGTCGAAGAGGCCGGCTGTCTGGCAAAGGAAAATCATGGTTGACGATAAATATCATTCCGGAATTTCATTGAAGCTGCTTCTGTTGATCCCCGCTATTGCCATCGTGACGTTCGTCGCATTCGGGATTTTTCGCGTGGGAGGTTCCCCCGACATCAGGATCGAGCCGGGGATGCCGGTAATAGGGAAGCGAACTCCTATCAAGATTGAACTGTCTGAGCATCGACGGGGACTGACCCATGTCAGGGTGGAACTGATCCAGGGGGACAAGTCCACCAAACTTGAGGAAAAGAGCTATTCCTGCCGTTCCCAGTTTTCCTTTTGGGGTCCTAAAACAGAAAAGGACATATTGCTCGTGGAAGCAGGCCGACAAAGCATGCCGGCATTGACTGGGGGAACGGCTGTTATTCGAGTGACTGCGGGAAGAGCCGGTACCTGGCTCAGACATCCCGACGATGAAATACAGGAGATCAGTTTGCCGGTCCGGCTAACGCCTCCTTCTCTACAGGTAACTTCAACCCAGACGTATGCGAGCCAGGGTGGCTGCGAACTCGTAACTTATCGGGTGGGTGATTCTGCGGTGCGCGACGGAGTGCGCGCCGGTGCCTGGTGGTTTCCCGGATTCCCATTGCCGGGATCGGGAAAGCAAGACAGATTTGCCTTTTTCGCGGTTCCCTACGATATGGCTCAGCCCGATGTGCGGCTGGTTGTGGAAGATGCAGCCGGTAACACGGCTGAAATGGGATTTATAGATAAATTTTTCCCGAAGCCGTTCAAGTCGGATAACATCGAGATCAATGACGCTTTCATCAACAAAGTCGTCCCGGAGATCTTGTCGCAATCCCCTGAGATCAAGGAACGAGGCAGTGTTCTCGACAGTTACCTGGCCATCAACAATGAACTGCGCCAGAAAAACGCTCAGACGCTTATGTCTCTTGCCCAGAAATCGAAGGCGGCATTTCTTTGGAATAAACCATTTGTCATGATGCCAAACGGCAAGGTAATGGCCTCCTTTGCAGACCGGAGAGCGTATATCTACCAGGGGAAGGTGATCGATCACCAGGATCACCTCGGATTTGATCTGGCTGTCACCAAACAGGCGCCGATCCCAGCGGCCAACGACGGGGTTGTTGTTTGCGCCAGATTTTTCGGCATCTACGGCAATGCCGTTGTTATCGATCATGGATATGGTTTGATGACAATATACGGGCATCTATCTTCAATTGGCGTGACCGAAGGACAGACCGTCGCCAGGGGCGCCATTATTGGAAAAACCGGGGAAACCGGTTTGGCCGGCGGAGACCACCTCCATTTCTGCACGCTGTTGCAGGGCCTGCCGGTGAATCCTGCAGAATGGTGGGATGGGCATTGGATCAAGGACCGCATCTCAAAAAAACTTGGATCGGCATTTCAATACACCGCGCAATGACATGGAACAGGAGATTGAACGATGAACGTGGAATTGTTGGGCTCATACTGGACGCTGGCAGGAGCAGTACACCCTCACTCTGAAAAAGAATACAGCCCATTCGATTTCGAGGACAGGGTTGTCACTGCAGCCAAAGCGGGTTTCAAGGGGATCGGACTTAAAGAGGTAGATCTCGATCACATACTCGAACGCAGGAGCCTTAAAGAGATGAAACGGATTCTTGATGACAACGGGATCCGGCATGTCGAGCTGGAATTTCTGACGGACTGGTTTTTGGACGGCGAGAAAAAAAGAAGGTCGGATAAAACCAGGCAGACGCTGCTGACTGCGGCAGAGGCACTCGGTGCCAGGCACATCAAGGTGGGAGACTTTGATATGCAGTCAACTCCCATGCCACGCCTGATTGAGTCCTTCGCTACGCTCTGCGCAGAGGCTGCGAATTACGGAACGAAAATTCTTTTCGAACTGATCGTTGATGCGATGATCAGGACTCTGCCGGAGACGCTGGAGATGGTGCAAGGAGCCGATGCAAAAAACGGCGGAATTATGATTGACCTCTGGCACATAGTGAAGCTTGGCATTCCTTATGAAGACGTAGCCCGTATACCCTCCCGGTTTCTTCTCGGAGTCGAACTCAATGACGGAACTTTGAAGTGCCCCTGGAGCCTGCATGAAGACACGGTCAATCACCGGAAGTTTTGCGGCGAAGGGGAGTTCGACGTAAAGGGGTTTGTAAAATGCCTGATGAAAGCCGGCTATGCCGGGCCCTGGGGAATCGAGGTGCTCAGCAAAGAATTGAGGACGAATTCTCTGGAGGAGGCCGCGACTCGGGCATTCAATACCACGATCGCGCAGTTCCAGTAATAAAGCTATCAGACGTCAGCAATCAGCTTTCAGCCGGCGTGCCTTCTCTGTGGTGAGTTTCGGGTCAATTGAGCGGGATGAAGGCTAACGGCTGATAGCTTTATAATATAAAGTACTTGACAATAGCAAATACTTCGGCGAAAATATCCGCCGATTGGGGAGGGCGTTGAGAATGATGGAACCGCCGAATGCAAATACAGCGCGCGAAAACCTGCTCTATATCCGGAAAACACTTGAAGCGGCAGGACAATTGACCGCAATTCCCGGAAAATCTCTGATGGTCTCGGGTTTTCTGGCTCTGGCTGCTTCCGCTTTTAACGCCTTTGTCAGCGGGGTTCCCTGGAGTCCCGGTGCCCATCACGAAGCCGCTCTGGCCGCCTGGGGTGTCACACTGATTATCTCTGTGATGATCGTGTCCTACGGGATTTACCACAAAAGCATGCAGATGAGCGCTCCCATAAAACCGGCTCTTCTCCGGAAATTGCTTTGGAGTCTCTGCCCTGCGCTTTTCGTGGGTGCCCTGTTTACCGCTTTGGCAGCGCAATACGACAATCTGAGTTGGCTTCCCGTTATATGGCTGGGGTGCTACGGTGCTGCTGTAACCAGTGGAGGCCAGCATTCGGTAGCGCCGGTTCGTTATATGGGACTCTGTTTTCTCGTGACTGCATCGGGCGCCGCTATCTCTCCCCGTGAAACAGGTCTGGCTTTTCTCGCCCTCGGCTTTGGATGGCTGCACTTGATATATGGCGCTTATATAGCTCGGAGGCACAATGGCTAAGAAGGGTAAATCGGTTCGTCCTTCTCCCAGCGAGCTGGACCCCCTGATCCACGAACGCCTGCGCCTCGGAATCCTCTCGGCGCTGGTTGTTCAGGAACGATTGACGTTCACTGAACTGCGCGATCTGCTGCAAACGACCGACGGCAACTTAAGCGTGCAGGCGCGAAGACTGGAGACGGCGGGATATGTGGTTTGCGATAAAAAGTTTGAAGGGCGAAAACCCAAGAGCACTTACAGCATCAGTTCTTCGGGAAGAGTTGCGCTCGAGGATTACCTTGAAAAATTATCCAGTCTATTGCCCGATCTTGCGCAGGTGCGGAACTCGGGCGAGCATAGGCTGAAGATCGATCCTCTCCTGACTCACAGCTAAAATTTATATTAATAGAAAATCCGGGACGGCAGCCGATATGAATTCCGTGAATCATTTGGCAATCATAATGGATGGAAATGGACGATGGGCAGAGCAGAGGGGTATGCCTCGCTGGAAAGGGCATGAAATGGGCGCCCGGGCTGTGCGGAGGATTTCAGATGCCGCATGCCGAAGGGAAATCCCCATCCTGACGCTCTTTGCGTTCTCAAGCGAAAACTGGAAGCGTCCGGCCAGGGAAATCCGAATTCTTTTCAGTCTTCTGCAGCAATATCTGCAATCGGAACTTGCGAATCTGCTGAAAAATGACATACGCATTTCCGCTTTTGGCAGGCGCGATCGCATTCCGAAAACCATAAATGAAACTCTGCTCAACACCGAGAGAGCCACTCAAAACTGCAGGCGGCTTCATTTGCGGATTGCTCTCGATTACGGTGCCAGGCATGAAATCGCGGAAATCGCCCGTTCCCTGGCACAGGCAGTTGCCGAACGGAAAATTCACCCGGATCAAATAACGGAGGAGACCTTTTCATCACGAATTTCACCGGCTATCCCGGATCCCGATCTCATCATCCGGACGGCTGGGGAGCAGCGTCTTTCAAATTTCCTTCTCTGGCAATCCGCTTATTCAGAGTTCTATTTCTGTTCAAAATGCTGGCCGGATTTTGATGAGTCGGATCTCGATGAGGCACTGGCTGATTTTCATTCCAGAACGCGCAGGTTTGGCGCCCTGGATCGTGCAACCGGCACCTCCGGGTAAATAGGGGGCGCTACCCTATTTGCATCCTTGCGTATGCCCATGCCTGAATTTATTAAGCGAAAATAGGGTAGCGTCCCCTATTTTGCGGCGACTTTGTTGCGCAATACTCCAATCCCCGGTATGTTCACTTCCACCTGGTCGCCTGCTTTAATCGCCGCTGTAGTCCCCGGAGTGCCGGTGTAAATGATGTCTCCCGGCAATAAAGTCACGTACTGACTGGCGTAGCTTATAATCGCGGGAGGATTGAACAGCATCTCACGGAACTCTCCCTCCTGCACCACAGAGCCATTGACTCTGGTTTCAACCCGGCCGTGCCGCCAGTCGAAGCCGGTGACAATAGCAGGCCCCATGGGTGCGAATGTATCGCTCCCTTTTGCCCGCCACCACTGCAGATCATTTTTTTGCCATTCGCGTTCGCTCACATCATTGCCGCAGGTGAATCCCAAAATATTCTCTTCCGCCTCTGCTACAGTGACCTGCCGGGTTTCTTTGCCGATCACCACAACAAGCTCGCCTTCATAATGAACATTGGAGGCTCCGGGAGGAAGGACAATGTCTTCTCCTTGAGGCAGCAACGCTGAGGGCGGAACGAAAAAAATCTCCGGATTGCTGGGCGGCTTTCTCGTGCTGATATGACTTTGATAATTCCAGCCAACCGCCAGAATCTTGGTCGGTTCGCATGGGCATAAAAGCCGCACATTGCGTAGGCTTGTGGTTTTTCCCGTTTCCGATCGCGTCCCCAACAACCCCCCGGCGATCTCCTTGATCGTTTCTCCATCCAGGATCCCGTACGAAGCTTTTCCGTCACAACTGTATCGAATGTATTTCATACCTTAAGGCTCCCATGAATTTGGTGTATTCGTTATATTCCTTCAGCCAATCGATCCAGAGTCCCAATTAAATCCGGCAGCAAATTTTGCAGGATCTCCGGTTGTTGAACAAAGCACATAACCAGGTGGCCGGCCGCCATGTCATAAAAATAGCCGGGGTGAATCAAAATATGGTTCTCTCTCAGGATTGTTTCGACTGCGCGTTCCTCATCCAGATCGCTCAACTTCAAAGTGACATAAAATCCGCCTTCTGGAATTGTGCATTTCAAAGCATGCGATTGTTGGAGAAGCTCCTGCGCTATTCGCCAGCACTCACGAATTCGCTTTGCGAAGTTATTCTTAACAGCATCACCCAGGGCGAAAATTTCCGGTACGCATGCTTGAACTATTTCATTCACTGGCAGAAATGTATCTGAAATCAGCTCCAAAGAGCGCAAAGCTTTCTGAACTCTGCCGGGATCCCCTGAAATCGCCATCCATCCCAGCTTGATTCCCGGCAGAGCGAACATTTTTGAGAATCCATTGAGAGTGCAGACCAAAGGCGCGCCCGTGCCGGCTGGTCGAGGCAATGACTCGCCAGTGAGAAGAAATTCGCTGAATACTTCATCACTGATGATCGCCAGGTCATGGCGCCGTGCTATATCTGCCATGGCGGCGATCTCGTTGAAAGACGAGATATGCCCGGTGGGATTATGAGGAGAAATCAGCACCAGCGCCCGCGTCTTTGTCGAAATGCAGGCCTCCAGATGATCAAGGTCCATAGCCCAGTTGCGCTCCTCATCCAGTTTGTAGGAGGTGAGTTTGACTCCGCTGAGCAGAGCAATGTAATCGAAAAGAGGATAGGTGGGACAGGGACATAGTATTTCATCCCCCTCATCCGCCAGAAGTTTGAAGCAATACAAATAAGACAAGCTGGTGCCGGGAGTCAGCAGAATGTTGCCGGGATCGATTGCATATCCGCGGTTTTGATAATAACGGGATATGGCTTCTCTTGCACCTTGATTGCCGAAAGAATCAGGCCGGTAAATCCGGCAGGCGCGCGATCCGCGGACCAGAATATCTTCCAACAGATCCTGGGGAAAAACAAAACCCTGATCGTTGATATTACCGGAAACCAGATCGCGAATTATGTGGCCTTGAGATTGCAGTTCTTGGCGAATTCTGTAGAGGGAATTGGATTCTCCATGAAGCTGCGATGTTATGCGTGAGAACATGAGAATTAGGATGAAAAGAGGGCCGCCCGAAAGAATGCCAGCCCCTTGGAAAAAACTGCCGGTATTGGCAAACTCCTATTCGTAATAATCGCGATTAATCCGGATATAATCCTTCCATTTTTCAGGCAATTCCTCTTCGGGAAATATGGCAGTCACAGGACAAATGGGCTCGCATGCGCCGCAATCAATACACTCATCCGGATTGATATAGAGTTGCACCGTATCTGCAAATCCCTCCTCATCCTTCCGAGGATGAATGCAGTCCACAGGGCAAACATCAACGCAGGAAGCATCTTTAACATTGAGGCAGGGTTCAGCAATAACATAGGCCATAGGATCTCCTCAGCATTCCCAGCAATTCTAGACAGGCAAAGGGATGTATGCAAGTCGAAGGCAAGATGTAACTTTTATTCATAAACAGGCTCCTACTGATCATTTTTAAGTCTCCCTATACTTGGGAAATGCTATGATGAGCGGCGAAGGTAAACCATGCACACGAAACATGATAACCCTGATTTCGCCGAAGCTGCTATTAATGTCCGATACGCGGAAACAGACAAAATGGGAATCGTATATTATGCGAATTACCTCGTCTGGTTCGAAGTCGGCCGCGTAGCCTGGTGCAAAGCAAAAGGATTCCGCTATGCCGATATGGAATCCAACGATGGATTGTTCCTGGTGGTTGCGGAATCCGCCTGCCGCTACAAAGCTCCTGCGCGTTTCGAAGACGACATAGTGGTAAAGACCGCTCTGGCTAAAGCTACCGACAGGGTGATCCGCTATCAGTATGAAATCCGGAAAAAGACCGGCTGGGAACTGCTTGCCACCGGAGAGACAGCGCATATTGTAACCGACAGCAATTTTCGTCCTTCACGGCTTCCCGACCATTACAGGCAGTATTTCTCTTTACCTCCCAGACGCGTCGTCCCAGCAAAAAATTGACTCTATTCTTTTGTTTTCCGTTTCGCCTGGTCGGCGACTGCCTTCTCCGCCTGCGCGATGGCTTCAGAATCGCCCAGGTAATAGCGGCGGATGGGAGACATGTCATCATTGAACTCATATACCATAGGAATGCCGGTCGGTATGTTGAGACCAACAATTTCTTCGTCCGGGATGTTGTCGAGATATTTTACCAGCGCCCGCATGCTGTTCCCGTGTGCCGCCACAATCAGCCGGCGCCCCGATTGCACAGTTGGGGCAATCGTGCTGTGCCAGAATGGAAGAACGCGCGCAACCGTATCCTTGAGGCATTCGGTCAGCGGTATTTCTTCTTTCCGGAGTTCC
>JAHFUH010000220.1 GCA_023265215.1 Acidobacteriota bacterium | reverse complement strand
AAGCGCCCTGCGGTTTCCGGACTTCATAGCCGATTCGGGCGAGGCCATCGCACATCAAATTCCGTTTTTCCGCGTAGATGCCAACGTTCGGCATTTCCTCAGGCGCCAGTGCTGCTACCAACTGCCAGATCGCCGGCGCATTGACAAATCCCAGGATGCGGTTTGTATAAGTACACGCGTGAAACAGCATTTCCGCATCCTGCATCCTCGGCGAGATGGCAAGATAGCCGATGCGTTCGCCGGCGAGTGCCCATGTTTTGGACCACGAGTTTGCAATGACGCAGTTGGTGATAATGGAGGCGGTTTCGGGACATTTCACCCCGTCATAAACAATAGCTTTGTAGGGCTCGTCGCTGATCACGACAATCGGATGATCGGCGCGCCTGAGCAAGGCTTCGATGTCCTGCAACTCTCTTTCCGAGTATATTGCACCCGACGGATTGTTTGGCGAATTGAGTATGAGCGCGCGCGTCCTGGGTGTTATTTTCGATTCTATAGCCGCCACATCGATTGAGAAATCTTCCTTTGTTTCGACCGGGACCATTCGGCCGCCGCTATTCGCTATGTAGTATTCGTACTCAGGAAAGAACGGCATTAGAACCATAACTTCATCGCCGGCGTCAAGAATAGCCTTGAACGCGACATTCATTGCTCCCGCAGCCCCGACCGTCATCAGCACATTGTTTTCCTGGAACTCGAGTCCTGTTTCGCGCTTCAGACGCACCGCCAGTTTTTGCCTTACAAAAGGATACCCGGCATTGGGCATATAGCCATGGGTGCCGGGCTTGTTCCCTGACGCCAGCTCGCGGAATGCGGCCAGCACGCCTGCGGGCGGATCTTCATTCGGATTGCCGAGCGTGAAATCGAAAATATTGTCGGCGCCGCGTTCCGCTTTCAAACGAATGCCTTCCTCAAACATCTTGCGGATCCAGGAAGATCGTTCGAGTTGTTGTTGGATGCTGTTCGCGACTATCATTGGGTTCTCCCTATGGAGCGCGGGCATCCTGCCCGCTCCAGGCTATTAGCAAAGGGCAGATTCTATGTCGACAACGTCAGCAGTGCAACCAGCAAAATTACCGGCTTGGGGCGGCAAGAGGAGGCGGAATGTATTGGGGCAGAAATGAACTGACCACCAGGAGCAACGTCAATAAGATAATCACGATGCATGTGGCCCAGGCGATTATATTGAAAGTGCGGGTATTGCGGTAAGCTCCCATGATATCTTCCCGATTACACAGGCTCAGCATAAATATCAAAACGAATGGAAGCAGGATGCCGTTTGCGACCTGGGATAAAAGAATAAATTGAATCTGCTTGGTTTCGCTAAGGACAAGCACGGCCAATCCTCCCAGAATGATCAGTCCCGTATACAGTGAATAGAACGCGGGAGCTTCATGAGGCCTTTTGTCGATGCCGGATTCAAATCCCAACCCTTCACAGACAGTGTAGGCAGTAGCCAGCGGCAGGATGCTGGCTGCAAACAGGGAAGCATTGCATAATCCAAATGCAAACAAAGCGCTCGCAGCGCTCCCGGCAAAAGGTTTTAATGCCAGGGCTGCATCCGCCGCATCGTTGATCTGCTGGTGGCCACCCAAATGGATCGTAGCCGCGCATGCGACAATGATAAAAAATGCAACCACATCCACGATAATGCACCCGAGGATCACGTCCCAGCGAGACTGGATATAATGGTTCGGCTTAATCCCTTTTTCCACCACCGCCGCTTGCAGGTAAAACTGCATCCAGGGAGCAATTGTCGTTCCCACCAGTCCTATGATCATATAAATGAAATCGGTTTTAAGCTGCATGGTGGGGATCAATGTTCCCTTCATTGCCACTTTCCAATCGGGATGGGCCAGGAATCCGGAGATCAGGTAAGCAACGTAGAAACCGCAGGCCAGTAGAAAAACCTTTTCTACTATCCTGTAAGTTCCTCTTACCACGAGCAGCCAGACCAGAACTGCTCCAATGGGAACGGAAATAAAGCGGCTGACGTGGAAGAGGCGCATGCCGGATGCCAGGCCTGCAAACTCGGATACCGTATTCCCCCAATTGATCAACAGCAGAAGTGCCATCAGGAGAAATGTCGTGCGAAACCCGTATTCTTCGCGAATGAGATCGGCCAAACCCTTGCCGGTGACCACTCCCATTCGCGCTACCATTTCCTGGACAACGATGAGCGCGATCGTTATTGGAATGAGGGTCCACAGCAGAGAATATCCGTAATGTGCCCCTGCTATGGAGTAGGTATAAATGCCGCCCGCATCGTTATCCACATTGGACGTAATGATTCCAGGTCCCATCACTGCCAGGAAAATCAGGAGACTGTTTTTCCAGCGTTTAAAAGTACTACGGTTCATAGCTTCTTTTTTCAGCCCCGTAGGGACCTGGTGAAAATAGCCCGACACTGAAGTGCCAGGTCATTTCATCCCTTTTGGACGGCTTCCCTTATTTTCCCTTCACTACCAGCTCCAGCACATCATCTGCCGTGACCACGCCCAGGAGTCGGTCATTATCGTCCACTACCGGGAGTGTGAGCAGATTGTACTTGTGGAACGTATTAACCACAGTTTTTTCATCTGCATGAAATGGCACGGATATGGGAGGATCCGTTGCCAGCGAATTCAGCTGCGCATTTCTGTCTGCAATCAGCAGTTGTGCCAATGGCACCACTCCAGTGAGCACCAGGTTGGTCGCAATTAAAAAAATGGAGTGAATGGTTTCGAGAGGTCCGCTGAAATTCCTGAGCGCGTCGACGGTGGAATCGACTGTCGCAGTTTCCAGCAGAACAATAAACTCGCTCGTCATGAGTCCGCCGGCGGTATTTTCCTCGTATCCAAGCAACTCACGTACTTCATTGGCTTCTTTGGTCTCCATGTTTGCCAGGACTTCCGCCGAGGTTTCTGGGGGAAGCTCCTGCAACACATCTGCTGCTTCGTCCGGTGCCATTTCTTCCACAATGTCGGCGGCTTTTCCTGCCGAGAGGCTGTTGAGAAGGGCCACCTGCATTCGTGTAGGAATTTCGGAAACTGCTTCCGCTGCCGTTTCGTCGTCCAGCGACTCGATAACGGATCTCTGGTCGTCCCTGCTCAATTCTTCCAAAATGTCGGCAAGATCGGCCGGATGCAGTTGTGCCAGGCGATTGTAGGAAATCCGGAGCTTGAGGCGCCGTGACGGGTCAGGTTCGATCAAATTTACAAATTCCCAGGGAATCAGTTTGTTCGGCAAAACGGAGGTTATTGTCCGGATCTTGTGTTTTGCAAAAAGCCCCTGAAACAGGCGACGGGCGGCGGCGGCGGCGCCTACGTTGACAGCGACAATGCGGAGTTCCGTATGCATCGCATTCGGTTGGATGTCAAAATCCACGTCAATTACACGGACCACTTTCTGATCATTTACATCAATTATTTGCTGGTCCAGAACGTCCTTTTTAATCCGGATCAAACCCTCGTCCGGCGCAGAGCATTTGATCTCTCCCACGGGGACGCTGGTTTGTGCGGCCCGAACGGATATGGTGGAAATCTGGTCCCGGGCGACGCACAGGAGCTGTTTCTTCTGGGTCATCACGAAAAAATAAGCGACCTGAAAGGAATTCTGACTTGGGTTGATTGCCAGGTCCACGAGACGGCCCAGGTACTCTCCTTTGGCATCATAGGTTTGAAGATTCTCGATCTCGGAAAAGTAGATCATAGGTTCCCCGGATTATTTTTTAAAAGCCTGTTCCGACTCTGACCCATAGTACACCATGAATAGAAAAAAATGGGACAGGTATGATGCTCGGGGACGGTATCGGGGTCGGATTTTGTGGCTTTCAACCCCGATACCGACCCCGATGACTGCTGATTCCGCGATATCTTAAAATCAGTTTCAAGCTGTTTTTGGACAACCGGTTAGTCTAATATTCCCCGATGCATATTCCGGATGGGTTTCTGACAAACCGAATAGCGCTGTCCCTGGATGTAGTCTCGGGGGCCGGTATCCTGTATGCAGCGCGCCGGGCCAAGGTTGATATTTCGGGCCGCACTGCGCCCATCATGGGAATGCTTGCCGCTTTTGTGTTTGCTGCGCAAATGCTCAATTTCCCCGTTCTTGGAGGTACATCCGGACACCTCATAGGCGGCAGCCTTCTGGCAGTTCTGCTGGGACCATTGATCGGCACATTAACCATGGCGTCCGTTGTGATCGCTCAAGCCCTGTTCCTGCAGGACGGGGGCCTGGTTGCTCTGGGTGCCAACATCTTTAATATAAGCGCCGTGACTTGTTTCAGCGGTTACGCCGTCTTCAAACTTTTTGGAAAAAGAATAATAGTTGAGGGGAAGCATCTGTTTCTGGCCGGATTTTTTGCGGGCTGGTGCTCTGTGATGGTTTCTTCCGCATGCTGCGCTTTCGAGATGGGCCTGTCCGGGGCTATCCCTTTGCACATCGGTTTGCCGGCCATGCTGAGCTACCATGCCATTGTTGGAATTGTCGAGGGCATGCTGACCGGAGGCGTTTTGAAATTCCTGCTCAAGGTGCGTCCGGATCTGATGAAGGACGAAGGGGGGACAGGATTCGGGATTCCGGACTGGATCGGAGCTATGCTGCTGGTCGCAATTCCTGTGGCTCTGCTTATTGTGGCGGGTAGTTCCAGCCTGCCGGATCCTCTGGAAAAGCTGCTCGGAGCAACTCCGATTGCATCCGGCGCCGTTCCGGCGAATCCGCTGTCGAGCTCGAGAATTGGCGATTATATGATTCGTTCGGCGGCATTCATCCTCCTGGTTGGACTCGGGATTCTGGTTAGCCGTCTGGTTCGGAGCCGGAGGAGTCGATCATGAGGCATAATTTCATCGATCGCTACGCCGCTCTCGATTCGCCTCTGCACATCCTGGAGCCGCGAACCAAGCTCCTTGCGTTCACAGCCCTGATTGTCGGCGTGCTGTCGATACCGGCAACTAACGGATTCCTATTTTTTATATACGCTTTCGCCATCGCGATTATGATGGGTTTTTCACAAGTGCCGCTGAATTATATCGTGGGGCGTGCACTTCTGCTTTTGCCCTTTATTTTGCTGGCAAGCCTCGCTGCGCCATGGAAAGGATACCTGGGCTTCGGCGTCCTGTTTGTCAGAGCAATCCTATGCCTGATACTGCTCATACTGCTGACCAATACGACCCGGTTTGCAGAACTGTTGCGAGGGATGCGGAAGCTCGGCTGCCCCCAGATCCTGGCCATGAACCTCAGCTTCCTTTATCGCTACCTTTTTGTCCTGACCGAGGAAGCAATGAGGATGAAGCAAGCCAGGGACTGCCGGCGCACGGCAAGCGCTCCCTTCAAGGAAGAGCTGAAACTTTTGAGCTCCATGCTGGGGACACTTCTGATACGTTCGTTCGAGCGCGCGGAGAGAATGCATTCCGCCATGTTGTCGCGCGGCTATTCCGGAGATTTTCCCGTCATTTCGCCGCGAAAATTCAGTTGGCACGACCTTGCATTTCTTTCGGTCGTGACGCTTTTCATTGTTTCGACGTTTTGTTTCACGAATAGATAGAGCCAGGAAAGCAAATATGACGGAATACGCAGTGCGGATAATCCAGCTGAGTTACACATATCCGGATGGCACGAGGGCGCTCGAGAAAATCGATCTGGATGTTCCCTGCGGTGAGCGGATAGCCATTGTCGGGCCGAGCGGGGCTGGAAAATCTACTTTGCTGTTGCACCTCAACGGCGTATTGCAAGGGACCGGTTCCATTAAGATCCTGAACCAAAAGCTGGAACAATCGGGCCTGCGGGAAGTGCGGAGGCAAGTCGGACTGCTCTTTCAAGATCCGAACGATCAGCTTTTTTGCCCGACAGTTTACGAGGATGTAGCTTTTGGGCCGCTGAACCTTACGGTGCCGGCGGATGAGATTCAACGCCGCGTTGACAAGGCATTGAGCGATGCAGGCCTGAACAAATCCATACGGTCCCGCTCTTCGCACCACTTAAGCCTCGGCGAGCGCAGGCGCGTTTCGCTGGCGGCGGTCCTCGCGATGGAACCGGCCATTCTGGGAATGGATGAACCGACAAGCAATCTGGATCCCAGAAATCGCCATCATCTGATCGAAGTCATTTCCGGTTTAAAGGCGACTCTGATTATTGCAACCCACGACCTGGAACTCGTTCTCGATGTCTGTCCGAGAACGGTGCTGATGGATCAGGGAAAGATATGGGCCGACGGCGAAACCCGCAAAATGCTGGCTGATTCCCGGCTAATGGACGCTCACGGTCTGGAAGTACCGCTCAGCCTGAAGCTGGGCTTTAAATCAAAGTAAACGCGGCGTCTCGCCGCGTTCGATTTGCCGCACGCGGCGGGACGCCGCGTCTACAATAAAACAGATATGTTTATTCCTGCAAATTCAGTTCAACTCGAAGCGCAGCTCAAAGAGCCCAAAGAAAAACTGCGGGGCGCTGTTGTCATTTGTCACCCGCATCCTCTTTATGGCGGCACGATGGACAACCGGGTTGTTTACAGGGCGGCGAAAGCAGTGGTGGAATCCGGATTTGCCGCCCTCAGATTCAATTTCCGGAGTGCAGGTAATAGCACCGGGCAATTCGATCAGGGAATCGGTGAGAAGGACGACGTGGCCGCAGCACTGGACTGGTTGGGAAAGCAGTATCCCGATGCCCCGCTCTCTTTGATCGGATATTCATTCGGCGCTTGGGTCGGGTTGCCGGTGGCCTGCTCTTCACAACGCGTCCAGGCGGTGGTTGGGATAGGATTGCCTCTTAACCTGTTCAATATCGATTGCCTGGCGGAATATAAAAAACCGGCACTCTACATTGTTGGAACCCAGGATGAATTCTGCTCGCAGGAGAATCTGGATAACCTTGCTCACCGTCTCCCGGGTTCTTCGATTCTGAGCCGCGTCCAGGATGCGGATCACTATTTCACAAACCACATGGACGTTGTACAGAATCTGATTGCTGACTTTTTTAGGAACCTTCCATCAAGTCAGGGCGCGGCATGAAAAGAATTATTTGTGCAGTTTTGGCATTTGCAATTTACTCCGCGGGCCTCTGTCTGGGCGCTCCACTCCGCTTTGAAAAATTGAGTGATCATTGCTATTACCTGCCGTTAAAAGAGCAGGAAAACTTTGCGGCAGTAATCACGAATGAAGGGATTCTTGCCATTAATCCTCCTGCGGAGCCCGATCTGACAAGCGCGCTGGATGCTCTGAAGCGCTTGAGCCCAAAGCCTGTGCGCTGGGTTGCGTTCACGGATATTCGATATTTGCAGAATGCCGGCACCCGTTATTTTGCGGAACACGGCGCAGTCCTGATTGCCAGCGAGAAGTCCCGGGATTTTTCCCTTAAATCAGGTGAAATCGATGCACAGAAAAGCACCGATATAAGAACGGCTTTCCCCTGGTTTTATTTCGGACGCCAAATGCATCTCTTCCCATCAAATCTGGAGATCCGGATTTTCGCAGTGCAAGGCAAGGCCCGTTCGGGAAGCGATATCGTTGTGTTCGTTCCGGCGGAGAAGGTTCTTTTTACCGGCGCTTTGTTTGATCCCGCATATTATCCGGACATTGATACGGAATTAGGGGGAGACGCTCTCGGATGGATTGAAGGGATGAAGCAGGTTATTGCGGCGGTGCCTGTACTGAAGCCGGCAATTCCACCCAAGGTGGCAATTCCACCGAAGTCACAAGCGAAGCCGCAGGCGAAAACAGCCCCAAAGAATGAGCCGGAGAAGACGTTGGAAGAGTCGGTCATTATTGTGTCTGCCCAGGATGGGGTTTCCAACCTGCAGAACATGAAAGACCTGCTGGAAGCTGCTCAGAAACTCCGCGACGAACTTGCCCGGCGCGTAAAAACGGGCCGCGTGTGCGAGGATTTCCTTCTTTCCGGCAATGCGGATCCTTATCGAGGCTTCGGAAACCTGGAGGCTTTTGTCGGGCAACTATGCGGTGCCTTGAATCCGCCAACGGGCGCATCTCCCGCGCCATGAAACGCCATGGATTCCCCAGCGCGGCAGGCGCCCGCAACCAAATTGAGGCGAGTTCGTGAGCTGGCCGCGCTGGGCTGTCAGCCGTCAGCTCTCAGCAATCAGCCGCACTGCATTTTTTGCAGCCCAACCCTGGGCTTCGATATAATATCAGGACTCCTGATCCCTACCCGTAATTTGGGGCTAATACGGATTCAGTTGTGATACCAGATGTGTCCCGTAGGGACACCGTGATCCTAGCCCGGCACTTCAGTGCCGGGACCTAT
>JAHFUH010000219.1 GCA_023265215.1 Acidobacteriota bacterium | reverse complement strand
GTTACGCAAGTAACCTGGACCAACAGCCGCGGCGGCAGCGGGACAGCAAGTGGAACCACGAACTGGTCCGTCTCCGGAGTTGCGCTTCAAAGCGGATCGAATGTCCTCACCGTGACTGCGCGCGACGCGGCCAATAACAGCACAGCGGACACTCTAACCGTTAGTTACACGCCGGCCGACACAACGGCTCCGGCAATTACCGTTTCAAATCCGACCTCCGGTTCAACGTACAGCACTGCTTCGTCCACGCTGAATCTGGGTGGGACTGCTTCTGACAACATCGGAGTTACGCAGGTGACCTGGACGAATGACCGCGGCGGGAGCGGCACGGCGACTGGGACCACGAGCTGGTCCGTCTCTGGAGTTGCGCTTCAAAGCGGATCAAATGTAATTACGGTAACCGCACGAGACGCAGCTAACAACAGTGCGACCGACACTCTAGCTGTCACATTTACGACGCCGGATGTTGATGTAACTGCGCCGGTAGTTACAATCACTTCTCCTGCTTCAAGTCCAACTTACAGCACAACGTCGAGCTCGTTCACTTTGACTGGAACAGCTTCTGATGACGTAGGCGTAACGCAGGTGACTTGGGCGAATGACCGCGGAGGCAGCGGCGGCGCCGGCGGTACCACTTCCTGGTCCGCTTCAGGCCTTATGCTCCAGAGCGGTTTGAATGCCATCACCGTGACGGCACGCGATGCCGCCGGTAACGCCGGGTTCCGCACTCTTACCGTTTCCTATGGTCAAACGTATCCATCTCCAGCTTAACTGCGGGTTCGGCAACTGTGGTTTGGACGACAGATAAGCTTTCGGACAGCCAGGTGGAATTTGGGACAAGTAATTCCTATGGCAGCATCAGTTCCAACAATGCCTCCGTAGCATCCCATTCACTGGCTCTGAACGGACTGTCTTTACGCGCTCTATATCACTATCGCGTAAAATCCAAGGATGCAGAAGGCAACAGCGCCGTATCCGCGGATTATACCTTCACTGCAGTTGTGCCGCCGATGGCGGATTTTAATGGGGATCTGAAGTCGGACGTTATCTGGCGCAATTCCAAAACTGGTGACGTCTCAGTATCTCCCGTGAGCAAAAACAAGGTTGACAGCATACTTTTGGAAAATGTCGCGGACCAATCCTGGAAAGTTGTGGGTGTCGGCGACTTCAACGGTGACGGCAAGCCGGACATCTTGTGGCGTCATTACGGCCTGGGCGAGAACTACGTATGGTTCATGAACGGGACGAATCGTATAGATGGAATCTATCTCGAAGCACAACGAGATCTCGATTATAAAATAGTTGGAGTCGGAGACTTTAACGCCGATGGGAAGCCGGATATTCTCTGGCTGCGCCAAGTTGAAGGTACCTATAGTATATGGTTCATGGACGGTATCAACCATGTTGGCGGATCGGATCTGGCATCTCCCGGAGATATTTATTGGCAAGTTGCGGGAGTCGCTGATTTCGATGGCGACGGGAATTCGGATATTCTGTGGCGCAATAATGCGACAGGTGAATGCCGCGTCGAGCTTATGAATAGAACCGCCCATATAGACTATCGGAATCTGCCAAGCGTCGCCGACCTTACCTGGATGATTGTCGATGTCGGGGATTACAGCGGCGACGGTCAACTTGAGATCCTCTGGAAAAATTCCCGCAGCGGCAACTATCAGCTTTGGTACCTGAACGGTACTGCAAAATATTCGGAGGAGGACCTGGGCAAGATCAAGGGAAATTACGATGTTGTCGAGGACGCAAGCCAGACCGCGATTGGATATGATTTCAACAACGACGGCAATTCCGATATCCTTTGGACAGACGCGGTTTCCGGCGACAATTATGTGTGGCTCATGAATGGGACAAATTACAACGGTGGTGTTTTCCTGGATCCGGTGCCCGATCTTAACTGGAAGGTTGTTGCGGCAGCGGATATCGACAAAGACGGGAAATTAGATCTGCTGTGGCGCAATCAGTCTACGGGCGAGAATTCCGTCTGGTACATGAATGGAACAAAGCGAATAAATGGAGCGAACCTACCGGCCATGACGGACGTTAATTGGAAGATCGTGGCCGCAGCCGATTTCGATGGCGATGGGAATTCGGATCTGCTGTGGCGCAATTCGGCCACTGGACAAAACTCCATATGGCTCATGAATGGAACAACCCGCATCAGTGAAGTTGTTTTGGAAACGGTCCAGGATCTCAACTGGAAGATCGTGGCCGCGGCCGATTTCAATTCAGACGGAATCCCCGATTTGCTGTGGAATAGCGGCACCACGGGCGAAAGTGCCATCTGGTTGATGAACGGTACCGCGCACACCTCCGCTGCACTCGAAACAATACAGGATCTGAATTGGAAAATGTCAGGGATAGGAGATTTCAATAAAGACGGCAACCCGGACATTCTGTGGCGCAATATTTCCACCGGCGAGAACCAGGTTTGGCTCATGGAAGGAGCGGCGCACGTCGAAAATGCTTCTGTGCCGGCAGTGTCTGGACAGCGCTGGAGAATGCTGATGCAGCGCAATTAACCGAATCACTTCTCTCTCGATAAGGGGAACGGGGCTGCTCGTTCCCCTTTTTTATGGTGTAATTCGGGCCTTGGTTCCCCGGATTCTGGTAAATACGGGAGAGGTTGCCAGCCGATAATTTAGAATGCACCAGCGCACAAATAGGGACCTGGCGGCCATCCAGAAAAAAAAGGAAATTGGGTTTTTGTCCAGGATTCTCATCCGGTTCCGCCAATTCCGGAATTTTCGAACAACTCCTGCAAGATTGCCGCGTCGCTGATGCGGCTGGTTCTTCGACGGGTGATATTCGAGCTCTTTGTTCCGAATTATTTCCCTGCGAACGGTTTGTCTGATGAGATCCAGCGTAAGGTTTTCAAATCGCTCTTGGGAATAATTCTGCCGGACATATTCCTGAGCCTGCATCGTGAGTTTCTGCCTCAAATCCTGATTTTCAATGAGTTGCACGATTGCCTCATGCCAGCCATCGGTGTGGTTGGGGACAAGCAGTCCGGTCGATCCATGCTGCACGCTTGTAGAATAAACCTCCACATCGGAATAGATGCCGGCAATTCCGCAAGCTCCATATTCTCTGAACTTATTGTTTGTTTTTGAATTATGGAACAGATCATTGCGCATCGGAGCTAATCCTATATCGTAGTGCGCTCGAGAAAATCTGCGAAGAAAACGGTCATAGTCCATGATAAATCTGTGAAAATACCAATTATCTCTCGATAGTCCCCTGGGCTTTACACCCCAGAAATGCGCTTCTACCTTGCCTTCATATTCTTGTAAAATTTTATCTATCGCGGGCAGCACGATAGATAAAAGATCGTTCTGGAAACTGCTCGTGGAAAAAACCAGTTTTATTGAATTCCCTGTTTTTATGGCAGCTGTGTCGATGCGGCGGAAGTCGATTGGGCCAAAAGTGTTAATTACGTTTTTGTTTATCCGGCGGACAAATTCAAGCATGGGTTGCGAGTAGACGCGCACCAGGGCGGCGTCCCTGATGTATTCTCGCAGCAATGCAATTCTATCCGGCTGACGATGGTAGGCGCCCAGTTCTGTGCTGTCGGACAATTCAAAAAAGTTGTCGTCCAGGTCATAAATGTATGGAATGCCCATTTGTCTGATTAGTTCAAAATTGTGACTGTATCGCGGCTCGGTGTTTCGGCAGAACATTGCCAGATCCGCCCATGCAATCTGTTTCTGTTTGACCGCGGATTCCAAAACGATCTGCAGCTTAATGGACCCGGAAAGACTGAGTTGAAGCAGAGGCTTGATGATGAGGATAGAAGTGGAGGGAATGATTCCCGGCAATATTGCAAGCACGTGAGGCGCTTCGGATCCCACGAAATTCTCCATCAAAGACGAGAAGCCCGAAGCCAGGAGCCAGAATAGAAAACCTTCCGCATAAATATTCGGGCTTCAGGCTTCGGGCTTGGCATTTCAGCGGCCTTCTGACGATCGGGTCATTATGATCCTACTGCCCAGCTCTTCTGTATGAACAAAACCGCATTTTTCATACAACGATATTGCCGGGTGATTGCTTTGCAGAACCTCCAGGTGGATCGTCTTGATCCCAAGAGTATCGAAGGCATATTCCAGCAAAATTTCTATCGCCTTTTTGGCGACGCCTTTTTGCCTGGCAGATTCGACGATAAGCAATCTCCCGAATTCGGCTTTTCGTTGTTCCCAATCTATCTTGTACAAAGATATCTGGCCGGTCGGTTCTATCCTCTCCGAAAGCTGCTCAATGATGAAAACGTAATCATCGTTTCGGGCAATATATTGTTCGAACCAGGAGCAATGGGAGTCGATCGAAAGAAGATCCGAATTGAGAAACCATCTGCGGTTTTCATTCCTCCAGGAAAGCGTCGTCCCCAGGTCGGTTCTTTCAAGGAGGCGAAGACGCACGCAGCCCTTCTCAAGAAGAGGAATGCATTGCTTGGACATGCGCCTGCCTCTTAAGGGCCTGTCAATGAATAAGGGTTGCATTTTGCTGCTGGCCCCCAGGCCTGCTGGCCGCAGGCCCGAAGGGGGCGGCGGCGGGCGGGCATCTGCTTCGTTGCCGCTCCTCGACGATGACACCGCATCGCCTGCGTCGCGGCGCCTCGCATCTGCCCGCCCGGCGCTCGCGCCAAAATGCAACCTTTATTCATTGACAGGCCCTTAGCTCTTTTCGGTTGACGATTTCGATCAACGAATTGCAAATCCGCTGAACGTTCTGGCGGGTCAGTTTCAGATGAAGGGGCAAGGATATAATCTGTTCGCCTGCCTGCATAGCCCGGGGACATGAGCCCTGAGCATAGGCGTACATTTTGTAGAGCGTGTTGTCTCGATAGTGAACCCCGGGATAAATGCCGGTGTCATTCAACGCGAGTATCCGCTCGTCTCTATTGCCGACCTGGATTTGATAAAGATGCCTGGAGGGTGAGCATCCAGGAGCTATGGGGACTCGATGGATTTTGGGTTCTCCGCAAAGCAATTCATCATACCAGTCTGCGATCTGCCGGCGGTATGCATTGTCGTGCTCCAGGTACTTCAAGGACACAAGTCCCATCGCCGCCATGATTGAATTGCCATGATATTTGTATCCTTCATGGACCACTTCATAGCTCCACTTATAAGGCGCATCCTTGACCGTCCTGGAAAATGTATCCTGATCGATACCAAGCCACGTCCATTTGGGTGCCTCTTCTGCAAGACGGGCATCTAAAAAGCAGATCATGCCCGAGTCCGCAGTCGGCAGATTCTTAACCGCGCCGAAACTGAAGATGGATACATCCGATTCAAGGCCCACATGCAATCCGCGCAACCGAGTTCCCGCCATGTGGGAGGCGTCCAGTATCAGTTTAAGCCCATGTTGCCTGCAGAGAGCCGCAACTTCATCAAGCCTTCCGGTGTTGCCTCCCACTCCGACGAACATGATTGCCCGGGTTCTGGAATTGATCAGATTTTTTGCGGATTGAGGATCCAGGCAAAGGTATTCGTCAATGTCCGCAAAAACCGGCTTGAGGTTTTCATATGCAATTGCGTGATTGGTGGAAATGAAGGTCAGCGGAGTGCTGATGATTTCGTCGCCGTCCTGCCAATGCCCGTCTTCCTTCAGCATCCGTACGGCCAAATGCAGCCCGGCCGTGGCCGAATTTAAAAAGTGAGCGTGCGGCAAACCCGTGTATTTTTTCCAGGCGGTTTCAAATCGGACCGTCTTAAATCCCAGCCCGGTCCACCCTTTTTCGAGACATTCCCGGATTTCGGCAAGCGTTTCATCAATCCTATAAACAGGCACAAACAAATTCACAGGATCCATCTCTCTATTTCTCCGGGAATAAACAGTATCATTGAAAATGGGGATGCACACCTATTTTCCCGGAATATAGGTGTGCATCCCCATTTTCAAACGCCTGCATATTTTGGAGTGCAGGTGAATATTTTATTTATACAGCTACTAAATGCTTTAAAATAAAACACATGGCAAATTAAAAGCCATTACGCTTACCCAATCTGTCTTTCAAATGCATATCAATTATATGCGCCCGGAGGGCGTATTTAGGAGTACAGCAAGTTCTAGCTGCCTGCATGTTATTGATAATAAATGATATATAAAATATACGGTTTTTCCCTAGGGATTGGCACGCGCATTGCATTAACGATAAGTGAGTTTTGAAAAAGAACGAAACGTAAAATCCGGGGAGGGATTGATCATGTCGCAGGCTATAGGCAAAACAGATTCACTGAGTGTTCTGGTGGTTGATGATGAAGTTATTCTGTGCCAAAGCGTGGAGAAGATATTGAAGCGGAAGGGCAATCATGTGGACATGGTAACCAGCGTTGCCGACGCTCTAAGCACGCTCGACAAGGGTAACAAATATGACATGATCATTGCGGATCTGATGATGCCGCAGGCTGGAGGCCTGGAGCTTCTGTCGGCAGTTCAGGCGAGCTGGCCGGAGATTCCTGTTCTGATAATAACAGGGTTTTCCTCCATAGCTTCAGCTGTCGAGACGACCAAGCTCGGCGCAGCGGGATATCTGCCCAAGCCGTTCACGCCTGATGAGCTGGAAAATGCCGTTAAAGGAATTCTGGGTCAAGGCCCCCGCAACTCCGGCAAGCCGGAAAATGCTGCGGACTCTGACAGCTCCGATGTGTCCGACATAATAGATGTGGACATGCCGTTCAGTTCGAAGGAAATTGAAAAAGCCACCTCGGCAAAATATGTGGAGCAACTGACCCGTTCCGATATGAGTATCGTAGCCGCACAGCCGATTCCCGCCGCAGACTTTTGTTCCTTGGGACAGCGTGCATGCAAACGGTTCCTCAAGAAGGGCGTTTGCCAGCAGGAGGAATGCCCGATTGTCACGGCGGAGAATAAGAAGGGACGCGCAGCGGCAGCAACCGAATTCGTGTTCGATCCGATCGATGTCGATATGCCTTTCAGTAGCGCCGAAGTTGCCGCGCTCACCAGCGAAGCTTATGTCGCAGCACTGGGAAGGTCCGATATGCCGGTAACGGGACACTGGGGGAAATTTGCTCCTTCAGCCCGAAGGGTTCTGGTGGTCGATGATGAAGCCGTTGTGGCGAACAGCATAAGAAAGATACTGTCGAGAAAAGGCTTTTCCATCGAAGAAGCGTTCACCTGCAAAGATGCGCTGGGCCAGGTATTTTCAAAGAATTACGACCTTGTGCTTTTGGACATGAGAATGGCCGATGGCAACGGAATGGATGTTCTGCAGAAGATTAAGGCGAAAAAGCCTGAGCTGCGAGTCGTCATAGTGACGGGATATGCATCGATTGACACCGCGGTCGAGGCAATACAAAAAGGGGCAAGCGACTACATGGCGAAACCCTTCACGCCGGACGAACTGTACACCATGACCAGCCGCGTGCTCGGCTCCGCCGCTGCATAAACACTTCTGCCCGATATAGGTTTCTCAAGGAGCGCCAGGATTTTTTCTGGCGCTCCTTGCGTTTTTGCCGGGCGTCAAGCCTGTTTCCGTTTCCGCCTCAACGGTCATCACAGAACCATCATCCTCACCAAAATTTGGGCCACAGATTGCACGAATTATGCAAATTTGTTGTATCCCTCAGTCGTTCGGGGACATAAACTGAGACTTGTGACGCCGCAGGGACGCGGATTATGCGGACAAATCAATTGAGCGGTACAATATGGTTTTATGTAGCCCCTGAATTTCGTGGAATTCGTTGTGTTAGGTTCCATTATACGGAGCTGGCTTATGCGCATTAAAAGCAACCTTCTATTTCTAGTGCTCTCCGGCATAGCCTCATTGCCGCTGGTTTCTCAAGACTGGCCGATGTGGGGCGGCACGGTGCAACGCAACATGACTTCTGCCATGAAAAACCTGCCGGAGTTCTGGGATGTTAAAAATGGAAAAAACATCAAATGGAAGGTGCAGATCGGTTCGAATTCGTTCGGAAATCCGGTAGTGGCCGATGGGAAGATTTTCCTCGGTACCAACAATGAAAATCCCAGGAACCCTGAAATCGAGGGCGACAAGGGTGTGCTCATGTGCTTCCGGGAGTCCGACGGCAAATTTCTCTGGCAGGCCGTGACGGACAAGCTGGACTCAGGATCAGACAACGACTTTCCCGATCAGGGCGTCTGCTCGTCCCCGGCCGTGGAAGGGAAGCGGCTCTATTATGTGAGCAACCGCGGGGAGCTGATTTGCCTGGACACAGAAGGATTCATGGATGGCAAGAATGACGGTCCTTT
>JAHFUH010000218.1 GCA_023265215.1 Acidobacteriota bacterium | reverse complement strand
TTGTAATCTCCCGTATCTATGTCCAGAAGATGCGAGCCCGCAAAATGAGCAATCCCTTTATCAATTGCAAGCAGTCCGCCCATGCTTCCAATATTGCTTGAGGAAATTGTTATCCTGCCCTCCGAGCGCTCTTTGATGGCGCTGGCCAGCATGTCAATAGTGAGGTCGTGAGAACCAATGGCAAGCAGGCGATTAACCAGAGCTTCTTTTGGAGTGAGGAGCTCTACCGTTGTTTTTTCTCCCTCAGAGTACCCGCTGATTTCCGGCGGAATTCTGAGAATCCCATCGGCTCGCACAAGGGAGGTCATCATGCCGGCGCCGCCCGCCAGCGGAATGGCAACAACTCGTTCATCAAATTTTCCCAAAATGACCCGGACATGCTCTTCCAGCCCCGGCTTGGAGGGGAGTTTGCGGCCCATGAAAGCCTCGGTTTTATCCGGATCCGGAGGCTGCAAACCCTGCATCCGGTACAACAGAGGCTTTACGAATTCTCGAAAGGAAACCACGGCCGACACCGGGTAACCCGGAATGCCGATGACAGGACGGTTCCGCACTGCTGCCAGCAATGTGGGTTTGCCCGGCATGACTGTGACGCCGTGAACAAGAAGTTCGCCCAGTTCTGCCAGCATTGTCGGCGTAAAATCTTCAGATCCGGCCGATGAACCCGCGATCGTCAGAATCAGATCATATCCATTATCGATGCCTGAACTGACCGCCTCTTTTATTTTTTCAAGATCGTCGGGAACGGCCTGCATCAGCGTACTTTCAGCTCCGCATTCGGAAATCATGGAAGCCAGAACCTGGCCGTTCACTTCAAGAATGATCCCGGATCGAATCGGATCCTGAACGTCTTCGGGGCGGACGATTTCATCCCCGGTCGGTATGATGAGAGCTCTTGGTTTTCGAAAAACCCGAACATCGAGAATGCCGGCTGCCAGCAATGCGCCTTGATCATACGAGCGGATTCGATGGTAGGCAGGAAGCAGTATCTCCCCCTTGATAATATCTTCTCCGGTCTTGCGGACATTCTGCCAGGGATACACCGAATCCCGGATCTCGCATCGATCAGCAGAAATCTCAACCTTCTCTATCATAACCACCGCATCAGTTCCCCCGGGCAGCGGATCTCCGGTATTGACCTGAGTTGCATCGGATCCAACTACCAGGACTGCAGGACTTTCAGGGAGCGCCGAAAATGTGGCTGAAGCTTGCACCGCCATGCCATCCACAGCAGCGGCATTGTAGGCAGGCACGGATCTTGCGGCTTTTACCGGGCCGACAAGAATGCGGCCCAAGGCTTGTCTTACCGGCAAAACCTCTGCATTCATCAGGGAATTCTTGAAGCGGGAAAAGAATATCTCCTGTGCTTCAGGGAGCGGTTTTAAGTTTCGATAGGTCGCTTTTTTTGGCATTAAAGCTCTCGGGGGACGGGAGTCGGTCCTAAATCCGACTTCGATACCGACCCCGACTCCGACCCCGATGGGGCCCAGTTTAGGCTGCTTCTTAAGATTTATATCTCGATAACCTCAACAACTTCTCCCTTTGAAAATCCTTCGACATTCATTGGAATTATAACTACTCCGTCTGCTTTGACCATGGTAGAAAGCATTCCGGATTTTCCAAATACGGGATGTGCCCAATCCATTTCTGCACGCCTTTCGAGCCGCACGCGCACAAATTCCTCCAATCCGATGGTGGAATGCATAGATGTGGCCAACAATGCCTTGCTCCGATATCCCCGCGGGCCTTTTTCCAACTTGTCTCCCTGGAGATATCGAAGGAAGGGCGCGAGAAATGCCTGGGCGACTACCAAGGCGGACACAGGATGTCCCGGTAAACCGAAAATCGCCTTCCCCGCCTGATTTGCCAGAAGCGTCGGTTTTCCCGGCCGGATGGCTACGCCGTGAGCCAGTACCTCGACGCCCGGCAGCCGGGATACGACTTCCACCATGAGATCCCTTGCCCCGACAGAACTACCGCCGGAAATAGTCACCACGTCCGTCTGCTCAAGCGCTTTTTCCAGCACTTCATAAAGCATTGCCGCATTATCTGGAACGATATCGAAGGAGACAGGCTCAGCGCCGGAATTCCGGACCAGCGCGCAAAGAGAATGTCCGTTTGCATCCCGCACCTGACCCATCCGGGGTTTGTTTTCCAGCGGGACAATTTCATCGCCTGTTGAAATTACCGCCACCCGTGGCTGCCGGTAAACAATGACTTCGGCTATTCCCAAAGCTGCAAGAAAACCGATCTCCTGCGACCGCAAGCGCTTTCCCGGGATTAGCAAGACCTCGCCCGGTTTTGCATCCTCCCCGCGATCCAGGACATTTGTTTTGGCTGTCACAGGACGCATCACTTCAATGCTGTCGATTCCTGCGGTATTGGTGTATTCCACCATGACGACGGCATCGGCGCCCTGAGGCAAAAAGCCGCCGGTAGGGATCGGCGCGGCTTGCCCGGCTTTTATCGAAAAGTCCGGCATGGTTCCCATCCGGACAGAGTCCGCACAGTCCAGAAGCGCCGGGATTGAATCGGAAGCGCCGAACGTGTCCTCCGCCCGCACAGCGAAGCCATCCACCGTCGATCGCGGCCATTCGGGCAGTTGCTCGGTTGCAAGGACGCTCTCATAGAGGACTCGATCGAGTGCATGGTCAATTGGCTTGAATTCAGACGGGAGCCGGGCAAAGCGGGCCAGCAGCTGAACCAGACTATCGGCGGTAATTACATGAAAGAATTCAGGCAAAGCAGAGTCCCTCTTCAAATGACGAATTACGGATGACGAAATACGAATTGGAATTCCGTCGCGCCCATAAACGCGGCATTATCCCGCGTTGAGCTCAAAACCGTCAAGACGATATTCAACCATTTGTGGGTTGCCGCTCGGTCCCGTCTTTCTCGACTTTTCCTGCATTCAGCCGGATAATTCGGGCATCCAGCGGTTGAATGAAGCTCAAATCATGCGTGGCAATCAGGATTGTGGTTTTGTGCGTTAGATTTGCCTTTTTCAGCAACTCCAATAATATCGGTCTTGATGCGTCATCCAACGAGTTGGTGGGTTCGTCCAGAAGAATAATCGGCAACCCCAAAACCAGCGCCCGAGCCAGGACAACACGCTGAGCTTCTCCGCCGGACAGCTTGCGCCCCTCTTTTTCCGCCACAGCCTCCAGCCTCAGTTTCCCTACTATCTGCTGTACGCGATCTTTGATCTCTTTAGATGAACAACCGGCCGCCCGAAGCCCAAACGCGACATTGTTCCAGACCGTTGTGGAAAAGAGGACCGGCTTCTGGTGAACCATCGTTACCCTTCTTCGCAGCTCCGGATTCCGATTCCGGATCATTTCCATGCCGAACATAAGGACAGTGCCGGAAACGGGCGTGAGCAGATGGGCAAGAATGGAGAGCAAGGTAGTCTTCCCGGAGCCATTGGGCCCCCAAAAAGCGCAAACCTGCCCCTCCGGTATATCAAGAGCTGGAATATCCAACACGGTCTTCTCGCCATAGGAATGCATTAAAGACCGGATTCTGTAAGCAAGCGCAGAATTCATGGTTTTCTCCGAAACAGCCGCGCCGCCATATTGACAATAAAAGCCGTGATCAGCAGGATAATTCCCAACGCCAGTCCCTGGGCGAATTCTCCCTTGCTGGTTTGAAGGGAAACGGCTGTGGTTATGGTTCTTGTATACCCAAGAATATTTCCGCCCAGCAGAAGAGATATCCCTACTTCCCCTATGACTCGCCCGAATGCCGTAATGCATGCTACCAATAGAGCTCCCTGTGCTTCCGATGCCACTGTCCGCATTGTTCGGAATTTTCCTGCCCCTAGGGTAAGCGCTGTTTCGCGCACTATTGGATTTATTGAGGAAACGGCGCTGCAAGCCAGCGATGCAATGAGCGGAATAATCAATACTGTTTGCCCCAGCACGATAGCTGCGGGCGAAAACAGCATGTGAAAGCCGCCTAATGGGCCCTGGCTGTAAACAAGAGCGTAGACGAACAGCCCAACCACCACGGTGGGAATCGCAAGCATTGTATTGAGAACATCTTCAATGATCCGCTTGAACCGCATGCGGGACGCGGACAGCGCGATTCCCGCCGGCAGCGCGAT
This sequence comes from Acidobacteriota bacterium, assembly GCA_023265215.1. Taxonomy (GTDB): domain Bacteria; phylum Acidobacteriota; class UBA6911; order UBA6911; family UBA6911; genus UBA6911. The sequence continues at coordinate 4,143 of JAHFUH010000218.1, read as the reverse complement.
CAAAGAGGCGATTGCCGTGCTGGCCAGCGAAAAGCGCACCGAAGCCGAGACGATCGTCCTTACATCCGCGTCTGCAGACAAAATGAGACGCAATGCTTCCGCAAGTGCCTGCCTTAAATCGCTCAACGGATTACTTCCTGATATCGCATGTGGATTTGAACAGTTGGCGCCCGCTTATTTGATAATTGTTGATCAGCTTTTGTCCTTCGGTGGAGCAGAGCCAATCTGTTAATTGCCTCGACAGAGTTGCGTTGACCGTCGGGTAACGCGATGGATTCACCTGAATTGCAGAATAATAGTTGAGCAGTTCCGGATCGCCCTCCACGAGCACCGCTAGTTTCAGTCGTTCGATGCGCTGCAAATAAGTGGCTCTGTCGGAAATGATATAAGCCTGTTTTTCATCGGCCATAGTCAACGCAGCGCCCATCCCCTGGCCGATTTCCATGTACCACGATCCAAACGTGCGGACCCCTGCTTTGCTCCAAATCGATTTCTCTTTTTGATGGGTTCCGGAATTGTCTCCGCGCGAAATGAAAGTCGAACCGGATTTTTGAATTTTTGCGAATGCCTGTGCAGCGCTTTTCGTTCCTTTTATCCTGGCGGGATCGGACAAAGGCCCAAGAAGGACGAAGTCATTCATCATGAATGTTTTTCGATTAATGCCGAATCCGTCTTTGACAAATTTCTCCTCGGCTTGCGGATCGTGAGCCAGAACCATATCGACATCGCCATTGGAAGCAAGTTTCAATGCCTGCCCGCTGCCCACTGCAATCAAATCCACTTTGCAGTTACAGGGCTTTTCGAAATTCGGAAGCAGGTAAGGCATAAGCCCCGAATCCTGTACCGACGTCGTTGTAGCTACCCGCAATCGTTCCTGGCCGGCTGCAGGGATCAGGCACAGCAGGGAAAAAATTGCCTGTGCCAAACAAGGTACAATTCGGAGGAAATTCAATGGATGCCCACCCGTTCTATGCTAACGATCATAAAAACCAAAACGCCACGGATTACACGGATTTCACTGATTTATGAAAATCCTCAATTCTTGAATCCGTGGCGTTTTGGTTTTACACATTCGCAATTATTTATGTCCGCGCGGTTATATCAATCTCTTTCGTAGACCACTTTTCCGGTTTCTCTTGTGTCATAACCTCCCATTTGAGTTATGTTGGACTTGAACTCCTCGGAACAAAGAACGTCGCGCATGACCTTGATGGCCTTGCTTGGATAGGTTTCGGCAGGAATTATCAAGTCGAATCTTTCGGTGGCCAATGGGAGAAAATCCAGGCCCAACATCCGCGCCGCGGCATAAATTCCCAGCCCGACATCCGCAGAACCGCTGAATACTTCGAGAGCCACTTCCATATGCGTATGGGCGATCCTTGAATACCCGGGAATGTCATCCGGCTTTATGTCATTCTCTTTAAGTCCATAGTCGAGAAGTACTCGGGTTCCGGAACCCTCCTGCCGGTTTACAAATTTCAGTTTTTTATTTGCCAGATGCTTGAGATTTGTAATTCCGAGAGGATTGCCTTTTTTTACAATTAACCCCTGCTCCCTGTGCGCCAGATTTAAAGCGACGATTTTTAGGCTTTGGAAATGCTTTCTTATAAATGAGCTGTTGTATTCGCCGGTCTCCCTGTCCAGGAGATGAGAGGCGGCAACGTGACAGTTCCCGTTGCTCAGAGCTATGAGTCCGGCAAGGCTTCCGACATTGGAGATTGAAAAAGTAAAACGCGGATTTTGGATATTGGTGTTTTTGGCGAGCAGTTCCAGTGCCAGATCGTTACTGCCTGCGATAACAAGCTGGTTTTCCATGGGGCCGCGTTTGGGCGCAAGGCTAACACTTTCCCTGGCACTGTTCAGGATCCATTCATCAATGAGCCCCTTCGGGAAAAGCCATTTTCCTGTGATTCTCGTGGCCGGGATTCTTTTGTCTTTGATGAGCCGGTATACCTGTTTTTCATTTATGCTGAGGTATTCAGCTACTTCTTTTGTGGTCAGCATCTCTTTCATGATTTAGAGATCCCTTCTTAAATAAAACTAATCAATTAAGCAGATAATAACCAACACCAACCGGCTGTCAATTACAATCGACGTATTGCTCTATCCGCGAACAGAAATGAGGACTTGTGACGCCGCAGGGACGCGTATTCCGCGTCCAGCTTTTAAATCATGCTTACTTCTCGCTGAAGGAAATATCGACCATCAACTCGCTGCCTATGCTCTCCAACTCCGCCCTAAGATCCGAAACGCCGCACGCTTCAGGGATATGCAATCTGGCAAACGCTTTGAAGGTCATTTCGCCGGACATAGGAGCGCTGTAACATTCGGTTTCCAATTCCTCCACATTGACTTTCTGATTCGCAAGTGCGGCTGAAATCTGATGGATTATGCCGGGCCGATCCTGCCCGACGATGGTCAGAACGGCAATTCTTCCCGACTCGGGAACCGGCTGGATTCGATCGGGGTATGCGGCAACGTCCAAGCCCTGCGCATGCAGGCCTTGCAACGCCTTCACCAAAGCCTCCTCGTTTTCCTGAGGTACATGAATCCTTAAAATTCCGGTGAATCTTCCTCCCAGCCGGCACATCCGGCTTTCCAGCCAATTGCCGCTATGTTCCGTAATCAGCCGGGCGATGGATTCAACCAGGCCTGTGCGATCCCTGCCCATAATTGTCATAACCAGCGGATTTTGCATAGCGCCTCGATCAAACTCGCAGATTCAAATTCCTGATCCCCTTTTTAGTATATAGGGGATTCCACGCTTCCGGGAGAGCAAAGCAATGGATCAATCAGCGATTCAGTAAAGCAGCGGTTGGATTTGAAATTCCGCCTGCTCCCGGGCTATTCTTTCTGATGTCAACAACGGGATAAGAATTGACTGTGGTGAAATGCGTATGAAGAGATTCTGCTTATTTTTAAGTATTTGCTTGGTTTTTGTTCCTTTGGCTCCATGCCAGGATGAGGAGAAAATAAAGGCTCTTTTCCAGGGTGCGATACAGGCTATGGGGGGAGACGCCTATTTAGGAGTTATCGATAGGGTTTCCAGCGGCCAGCGATTTTACTTCAACAATCAGGGGGATTCTTCTGGAATAATCAAGTTCTCCGATTACACCAGGCTTCCGGATAAGAGACGTTTCGAGCAAGGCAACAAGAAAAACGAGCTGGATATCACCGTTTTCAACCTGGAAAACAATGAAGGGTGGCTTCTGGAAGGACAGAAAGGGACGCGCGAAGCAAAACCTGAAGAAATGAAAGAGTTCAAAGAGGCAGTGAAGCATAATATCAATAACATCTTCCGATTCCGGTTCAAAGATCCTGCGATCAAGCTTTTTTATCTGGGCGCTGGAGAGGGAAAAGACCTCACACTCGAAATGGTCCAGCTGCTGGATCCGGATAATGATGAGGTTACTGTTTATTTCGACCGCATATCGAAATTGCCGGCAAAAATTGAATACTACACCATAAGCAACAAGGGCATTCGTCAGCATATGGTGGAGGAGTTCAGCCAATGGCACGAATACCAGGGAGTGAACACACCGCTCCGAATCGACAGTTTCGCAAACGGTCGCAGATTGTTTCAGCACTTCATCGACAAAATAAGCTATAACAACAATCTTTCCAACAGCTTGTTTTCAAAGCCCGCTCAGCCAAAATGATTCGAGAAGGTACTGGATCGCATCTATACGATATTTCCCGGACGCTGCAGGATGGGATTCCGGTTTGGCCGGGAGATCCTCCATTCCAGAGCAGTTGGGCTATGCGCAGACGAGATGGCGCGTCCTGCAACGTTTCCGCTTTCAGCATGGGAGCCCATACCGGGACCCATATAGACGCGCCGCTTCATCTGGACGATGGCGGCGACGATGTCTCCCACATCCAATTCAGGAATTTAATGGGTCCGGCTCGTGTATTTTTAATCTCAAGTGGAAATTGCATCCGGTCGGCGGATTTGGAGAGACTGGACTGGAAGGGCGTGGAACGCGTTCTGTTTAAGACCCGCAGTGTTATCCGGCCGGAAAGTTCTTTTGAAACAGAATATGCATACCTGGATGAGGGAGCTTCGGAATTCCTGGTGAAACTGGGGATCCTGCTGGTTGGGACTGATGCGCCCTCGGTGGATTCTTTTGAAAGTCCGGATCT
>JAHFUH010000742.1 GCA_023265215.1 Acidobacteriota bacterium | reverse complement strand
GACCTCCTGCGCGCCGAAACGGAACCGCTTTAGGTACACCATAACTAAACCGGTGGACAGCTAGAAAAGTGCTGCGAAGTCTTGCCACAACTTAGTCCTACCCGCCGCGGCGATTCTTTTCGTACATTTCGACTGGGATAGGATAGTGCAGCCTCCAAACTATTTTGATCGGCCTTTCGCTTTCGTAGGTAATGCGATCAGCTGAACCCAGGTAGATAAAAGGAGCAGCGGACCCGTTCGTCTTCTTCTGATCGCGGGCGAAGATCAAAATCGTGTAGCCGCGGTCGGCATGATGAATCAGGTTCTGACCTGTTTCAGATTCCTGCGCTGTGTTGGATTGCGATTCCCAATGAAGTAGCTCCCTGCTGATAGGGTAGTCGGCATACATGGTGCTTGGCGAGAACTCACGTTCGGTTTTCTGATACGTGATCAGCAGTGCATAAGCACGGACTGAAGGAAAATGGAGCAAACCAACACCCGTCTGTCCCGCCGTTTCCAGTGTTGCCTGGCCCAACACAGCCTGAACATCGCGGGATCCATATTGAGCGTGAAGCTCGAAAAGAGAGTGAAAAGGCAGTTCCGGAACTTGACCGTCCACTGTCGTTTCAGACTCGTCCCATTCCAATATTTCGATCAGATCCGACAAAATCGAAGGATTCTCTGAAATGCGTCGGAAAGAATTCTCCAGATTGTGAATACCTAATTGGTTGCCGGGCTTGCCCCAGATCCGGTAATGCGCGAGCATGGCGCTATCGCTCATGATTTCCATTGCGGAACGGACATCTGGCACGAGCAGTCTTTCCATCGCCCTGCGCAGAAGCGAGATTTCTCTGGGACCTGTGATAAATGTAGTCCTGACCAAACCCTTTTTAAGCCGATTCAGATCCGGATCTGTGGGGTATGAAGACAATCGGGCCTTAGCCTTCCAGCCGGTCCATGTTTCCTTCACAAGCAGAAGGTCCGGCTCATAATCGTGATAGCGGACAAAGTTGCCGAAGCTCAATGGCTTCCCGGTTTCACTCTCAAAAGTCTGCAACCGTTCCGGAACCTGAATCGCAAGATTACGGAGGTTCGCGCGGATATTTTCGAGAACATACTGGCGGGACAAGCGATCCAACTGAATGGAACAGCCTGCTGGAAGATGGGGAAACTCGTGTTCCACCTCACGATCAATCGAAAACCGGTGGCGCGGCAGAAGCGCCTTGAGTTTGCTGTCAACGCGGTAACGCCGGTGCACCCGGCCAACAAAATCCAAAACAGTCAGGCAATCCTTGCCGGGAGCGTGACGTAATCCCCGCCCTAATTGCTGAAGAAACACGGTCAGGCTGTCTGTTGGGCGCAAAAACAGGACGGTGTTCATTTCAGGAACATCGAGCCCCTCGTTCAAAACATCGACAGTGAAAAGGAAAACAAGCTTTCCACCTCTAAGGTCCGAGAGCATCGCGGCACGGTCGTTTTCCGCCACATCGGAAACGAGAGCGGCAGAAGCGATTCCCCTGTCGTTGAACATCTGCGCCATGTACCACGCATGTTTTTTCGTAACACAAAATCCGATCCCCTTTACCTTTGACAGCTCGGGCTCATAACGGAAAAGTGCTTCCTGGACAGCGTCGACGCGCTGGCGCGCGAGGACATCCGCCCCCGTATATACATTTTCCAGCGCACTCTCGTCATACTTGCCGTTTTTCCAAAACCGGTCCAGATCAAGATGAACCGGATCAGCCACTCCAAAATAATGAAATGGGCAGAGCAGCTTCTCCTCCAGAGCCTCGGGGAGGCGAATCTCTGCAGCAAAACGATTGCCGAAATCCGCGGCTACGGTTTTGCCATCCATCCTTTCCGGAGTGGCAGTCAAGCCCAGCAGGATTTTCGGAGAAAAGTGCTCAAAGATTGGACGATAGCTGTCTGCCGTCCCGTGGTGAGCTTCGTCGATAATGATAAAGTCATAGAAATTCCGGCCGACCTTTTCCCAGAGACTCGAATTTGCCAGCATCCGAACGGAACAGAAAAGGTGCTCGAATCGGCTGGGCTGATACGAGCCCACCCAGAGATCGCCCCAGTTGCCGTCCCGCAGCACATTTCTGAATGTGACAATGGATTGCTCCAGGATTTCCTGCCGGTGCGCCACAAAAAGCAGGCGGGCTTGCCGATTCTGCATCTCATAGAAGCGTTTGTAGTCGAATGCAGCAATGACGGTTTTCCCTGTGCCAGTAGCCGCGATCACCAGGTTGCGCCACCGGTCGTGCACGTTCCGCTCGCGGGCAAGTGCTTCCAGGATTCGCTCCTGGAAAGGATACGGGGTGAGATCGAAAAAAGTTGCCTGTGGCGCGGCGCCGGCATTGCGTGCACGGTAGATCGCGTCTCTGAATCGCTGCGGATTATCCGAGTCGAAGGGAATGAATTCGTGGCTGTTCCAATAAGTTTCAAATTCCGCGGCGAACTTTTCGAGGATGTGCGCCATGTCCTGGGAGGTAACCTTCAGATTCCATTCCAGGCCGCTCGTAATCGCGGCATGAGACATATTGGCCGATCCAATGTATGCGGTCGAAAATCCCGAGAGCCGCTTGAAATGATATGCCTTGGCATGCAGGCGGGTACGCTCCGTATCGTAGGAAACCCGAACTTTGACATTTGGCTGCCTTGCTAACCATTCCACCGCAGTCGCGTCGGATGCCCCCATGTAGGCCGTGGTGATCACTCGAACGGGGATTTCCCGCATACGCAGGTCCTCGAATGCTTTCATGAGAAGCCGCAGGCCGGACCACTTGATGAATGCTA
>JAHFUH010000217.1 GCA_023265215.1 Acidobacteriota bacterium | reverse complement strand
TATGTTTGCCAAAAACCCTACAAGTCGCTGCAGCTCTTTGATTAATTCGAAAATTCCCGATGTGCGCACCTGCCTGCCGGCGAGGACGCCGGCGCTCCCAGGGCATAAGCCCATTAGGTTTTGAGTCCCACTTCCGTTTGCACCCTCCCAGACTGGCTATATTGTCCGGAACAGCGTAATAATGGTAATACCCTCGGACGACTGTTTCGGGCCATTTCCCGGTCTCCGCTAGCGGTTCGTGCATCCGCCGTCGAAGCTGACGAATCCCGTATCAAAGGCATAAATTTTAGGCTGCTTTACAAGCTCGCTCTGGCCGCTGCCGTGGAATGGTCGAAGCACCGTGATGGCGTGAGCGGTTTCCAGCGCCCGCAAATGGCTTTCAACCGTCGGCCGTGTAATGCCGATTGCTGTTGCGGTCTTCGTTATTTCGAACAGTCCGCCGCTCTGCTTCAGGAGATATTCGAACAGCGCATTGAAGCGGTTCATATCCCGGAATCCGAACAGACGCTGGATGTCGCGCGCGAAAAATTGGCGCCTGGCCTAACGGTCCCTATCCAAGCCCAAGGATAGAAGAATATCAGCGGCACTTAGGGCTCGCGCAATAATAACTTCACATTCTGCGGCCGACTCTCAGGCTTGACCATAGGCATTAAATTGCAAAAGGATCTTGCAATTCTGCGGGTCGGCCGCCCTTCGGGGCGCGGCGGCGGGCGGGCATCTGCTGCGTTGCTGCTCCTCGGCGATGAACCACATCGCCTGCGTCGCGGCGCCTTGCATCTGCCCACCCGGCGCTCGCGCCAGAATGTGAACTTATTTTTGCGCGAACCCTAAGATCGGGAATCGCTTTTTTTGGTTTTGCATGTTGGTATAGGCGTGTGGGCAAAGTCAACACTGATAACCGTCGAAATTTGTCACATATCTGTGACAGGCTTTGTGTTAAAGTGATAATTCCAAGCAGCGTGGAATAAAAACTTACCAGTAAAACTGGACAAGGTGAGAGCTGCTCCAGCAAGAGACTACCTGGGGAGAATACAATTTATGAAACGAGCATTGTTTTTTGTTTTATTCGCAGTCATGTTGGCCGGCACAACCAGTTCCGCTCAGACAAATAAGGCGTCGAACGACTCTACGGCCGGCGTGAGGCAGGAGTTAGCGCCCGCTCCGCTGCGCTCCGCCACTGCGCCCGCCGTTCCGGCGCATCCTTCCCCGTACAATCTCTCGGGGGTTCAGTATCCGCGAATTGAAGAGGACTCGCGAGTCACATTCCAATTCAGAGCCCCCACCGCACAGAAGGTGCAGGTCGCTCTTGTCACTTCCGGTTCGAATTCGCTCAACCCCCTTCCATATGATATGGTCAAGGGCGACGACGGCGTGTGGACATACACTACCAAGGAACCGCAGAGCCCTGGGTATCACAACTACTGGATGCTCGTCGATGGCGCGGTTGTATTGGATCCCGGCACCAATGCATTCATCGGTTACAGTCACATGTGCAACGCCTTTGAAATCCCAGAGCCGGGCGTCACTTATTATGACTTGAAAGAAGTGCCGCACGGCAACGTGCTGATTAAGAATTACTTTGCCAAAACAATCAGTTCCTGGCGTCGCATCTTCGTCTACATGCCGCCGGGCTATGAGAAGAATGCCACGGCTCGCTACCCGGTGCTGTACTTGCAGCACGGCGGCGGCGAGGATGAACGGGTGTGGATTGAGATGGGCAGGACTAACGTGATTCTCGACAACCTGCTCGCGGAAGGTAAGGTCAAGCCCATGATTGTGGTCATGGAAACCAGCTACATGCCTGCCGCGGGCGGCGCCGGAGCCCCTGCAGGCGCTGGCCGTGGGGTTGGCGGATTTGGCGGTCCCGGGGGCGGTCCTTATGGGCAGCTTATGGTCAACGATTTAATTCCCTGGGTTGACGGCAATTTCCGCACCCTGGCCGACAAGGACCACCGAGCCATGGCGGGCCTTTCGATGGGCGGCATGCAAACCGCATCCGTCACGATGGCCAACCTCGACAAGTTCTCGTACATCGGATTGTTCAGCGGCGGCGTCGCCATGGGATTTGGCCCCGGCGGTCCAGGCAAGGCGGCGCCTGGCGCCGCACCAGCAGCCGCGCCTGCCCAGCTCGACCTAAAGACGATCTATAGCGGCGCTATGGCCGACCCTGGGGGATTCAACAAGAAAGTCAAGGTCCTCTTCATGAGTTTCGGCTCCGACCCTCCGTTGGAGAATCCTGAAGGCTTAAAGAGACACCAGGAACAACTCATTGCAGCCGGTATTACAAACAGCTATGTGTATATCTCTCCCGGAACCTCGCACGAATGGCAGACCTGGAGAAGGAGTTTATATGTTTTTGCTCCTCTGCTGTTCAAGTAAGAATCTTCCTCCCAGCAGCCCGTGGTGTAAGTACAGATGGCCGCGCGCATGGGGCTTGCGGGTCCAGATCCCTTTGGGTTCCAGCGGATCTGAGTCCGCGCAGCGGCCCAGCCGCGTGGACATCTGCCGCGTTCCTCGATGATGACACCGCATCGCCTGCGTCGCGCCGCCTTGCATCTGCCCACGCGCCGCCGGAACGCGGCCATCTGTACTTTCACCACGGGCTCCTGGGCCGCTCCGCGCGGAGTGGCCCAGGAGCCTGTCCGAGAATTAGGATGGGAGGCGCGCGTTGCGGCGCCGACGGAGGATTCGGAGGGGGATTCGACAGCTGGGAAAAGTCTTTCGAGAATGACTTGATTAAAAACATCATCCCCTTTCCAGAGGGATTGGAACGATCTATCCGGTGGTATACTCTCCCTCTCCATTCAACTTATACTTCGGGTTCGGAGGCTCTATGAGATTCCGTTATTGGGCAGTAATGGTTCTCGCGCTTGTTTCGGCTGCGTTCGCCCTTGACGGGCAGATTGGCATTCACGATCCGTCCACCATCATTCAATGCGATGGCAAGTACTACACTTTCGGAACCGGCGGCGGAGGCTTGATCTCCAGCGACGGCTGGACCTGGGAACGCGGGGCCTCGCGTCCCGGCGGCGGAGTTGCTCCCGACGTGATCCACATTGGTGATCGCTACTATTTGTATTATGCAACATCCACCAGGCAGCCCCAGGCCGACGTCCACATGATATGGAACAAGACACTCGACCCCAACTCCTCCAACTTCAGGTGGGAAGAGGGCGGCATCGTCGCCTCGTCGGACGGCATTGAAGATTGCAATGCGATCGACCCTGCCGTTTTCCTGGACCCCACCAGCGGCAAGATGTGGCTGGCTTACGGTTCGTACTTCGGCTATATCCGGCTTGTGCAGCTTGATCCTAAGACAGGCAAGCGGGTGGTCCCCATTGATAAGCCCGTGGACATCGCCATCAACTGCGAAGCCTCGGACATTATCTACCACGACGGCTGGTATTATCTCCTGGCCACACACGGCAGCTGCTGTCGGGGTGCCGACTCCGGCTACAACATCCGCGCGGGGCGCTCCAGGAAGGTGACAGGCCCCTATCTGGACAACATGGGGATCGACATGATCAAGGGCGGCGGGAAGCTGCTCGTAGGCTCCAGCGGCCGCGTGGTCGGACCAGGGCACTTTGGCCTGCTGGATCTGGAAGACGGAGTGCAGAAATTCTCATGTCATTATGAAGCGGACCTGGACCGGGGCGGCGCCAGCGTGCTGGATATTCGGCCGCTGTTGTGGAAGGACGGCTGGCCGGTGGCCGGCGAAAATTTCAAAGAAGGTATATACGAAATTGAATCGGTGCGCACGGGCACGGCGCTGGAGCCGGCGGTGCAGGGAGTGCCGGTCGGCGGCGGGCGCGGAGGAGGGACCGGCAGTCGTGGTGGAATGCCGCGTGGATCAGGTGGAGGAGCGGTCGGAGGCGGAGCGCCTGGAGGGCGAGGTGGGATGGATGCTGGCGGAGGGATGTTCGCCGGCGTGGGCAGCGTGATCCCAGCACAGGATGTGGCGCAGGTATCGAAAGATTGGCCCACTGGAAACATCGATGTCCGCCTGTCCAACTACATGATCCAAGCGCAGCAGAAGTGGACGATTGCGCCCGTTGCTAACGCCGGAGGCTATCCCGGTTCGCCTTATTTCAAGATCACTATCGCCGGCACGGATCGGGCGCTGGCGGCGACCAACGATGCCGAATTGGCGGCCGTCACCGCGTTCACCGGCGGGCCGGAACAACTGTGGCGCATCGAACAGCTTACCGACGGCACGTATCGCATCATGCCCAAAGCGGTCCCGAATTCCAAGGAACCATTGGCGCTCTCAGCTGTCGGCAGCAGCTTTGCGACGCTGGCCAAGTTTGATCCCAAGAGCGACAAACAGCGCTGGAACCTGAAAACGCCATAATGTTCGAATCGACAATTGGGAATTCGCATTCAAAATTTCACTACCTGCCTATCCGGTTGACTCCATGACGAGGGTTCTGGACACCACGGTGCATTTTTATAACGCAAAGTCGCAAGGACGCAAAGCCCGCATTCTGATCCTTGCGCCTTGGAGTCTTTGCGCCTTTGCGTTAGGTGTTTGTGCATGCTCGGCGCACCCGAATCATGTGGAGTCAACCGGATAGGCAGATTTCACTAATTTGCGAGGTGCTTTTCATGATGATAAACCGCCGCTTATTGGCGCCGGCACTTGGCGTTCTGGCCGGTGCGGCATTCCTGGCTATAGCTTCTGCGCAGCGCGAGCCTCGTCGTGATCCGGCTAACGCGGCCCGCGGTCCGGCTCCCACCCTCATGCGCCCGGCAACTCCGACCAAAGCCCCCGACGAGGAGGGCTTCATCCGGCGGTGGCTGATTCTCGATCCGATTGGCTCCAACGGGCTCACCGAAAGCGTCGTCCAAGCTGCCGTCAAGAAGGAGTACTTCGCCAACCAGTTTACAGTGATTCCGCACGATGGGGATAAGGTGAACGTCGAAGGCGCAGATCTCACGTGGCATGCCGTCGACACAACGCTGTACAACGTCAACCTGTATCACTTCGCCTACGCGCTGGGCAAGCCGACGTCCAATGTGCTGTTCTGGGTTGTTACTGTGGTGGACTGCCCCAACGAACTGAAAGACGTACGCCTGGCGATCGGCTCCAACGCAGCCTCTGTCTGGTGGGTCAACGGCAAGGAAGTCATTGGCATATATGGCGACCGCCAGGCGGTCATCGATGACGGCGTGTCCAAACGCCTCACACTAAAGAAGGGACCAAACATTGTGCGCTGCGCCGTAGTCAACGGCGGTGGCGCCACCGACTTTTGCGCACGGTTCCTCGACAAGGATGATTCGCCGGTTAAAAATTTCGCAGTGAATCTGGGCGAAGCCGGGAAGTAAATTTTGCAGAAATAATAATAAAGAAGTCAGTGAAACTCGTGGCATTTTGTTTTCTTAAGCCGGAGGCCAATATGAAGGATGCTAATAATAAAGTCAGCAGACGAAAATTCCTGAAAGGGGCGGCGGTTGCGGCGGCAGCAGTGGAAGCAACAAATGTTTTAGGCGCACAAAAGAATTCTGTTCAAGCTCCCAAGTGGGATAAAGAGGTGGACGTGGTCGTTATCGGAACTGGCTTTGCAGGCCTGTCAGCAGCTATCTCAGCCAAAGACGCCGGTGCGAGTGTTCTCATCCTGGAAAAAATGCCCCAGAAGCATGAAGGAGGCAACAGCAGGGTGTCCGGAAACATGTGGTGGACCCCGACAAATCTTCCGGAAGCGCTCGATTACATGCAAGCGCTCTGCGCCGGCCTTACCGACAAGGAATGCCTTCAAGCTCTTGCCGAAGAAATGATGGGATTAAACAGCTGGCTTGAAACGCTGGGAGTGAAGCCTCAGCCACTGGGCGTTTTTCAACCGGAGCACCCCGAACTCTCCGGCTCGAAATGCGTACGCACATGGAGCAATGGAGGATCGGGCGAAGGCAAGCTTTGGATCCCGATCCGTGAACAAGTTGAAAAAAGAGGAATCGAAGTATTGTATGAGACACCGGCGAAGGATTTGGTTTTGTCGGCAACGCGCGAGGTTATCGGAGTTAAGGCTGTCGCCGGTGGAAAACAGATTTCCATTAAAGCTAAAAGGGGAGTTGTCCTTGCCTGCGGCGGATTTGAGTTCAATTTCGAGATGCAAAAGCAGTTCCTTCCAGGTTGGCCGACCTATGGTCGTGGGACTCCAGGCAATACAGGCGACGGAATAAAAATGGCTCAAAAGGCGGGCGCTGCGCTCTGGCACATGAATAATTCCCTGGCCGGAATAGGATGTATGATTGTGCCCGAATACGATCCGGTTATGATACCGGTCAGTTTTCCAGGAAATGCGTACGTCCTGGTTGACAAAACCGGAAAACGCTTTATGAACGAAATGAGGGAAAACCGCCACGGATTCGGCCACAAAGAAAATTTGCTTTATTTTGACGGTGTGATCGGCGCATTTACGCGCATTCCCTGTTTTGGAATATTCGACGAAAGTGCGCGAACCCGAGGATCAGTTGCCGGCGGAATGTCCTTTAAATTCGGCTGGTTCGGCTGGTTTGGCGGATATCAGGGAAGCCGGGACAACAGCAAGGAAATCGAGAAAGGGTGGATCATTAAAGGGGAAACTTTAGCAGAGCTGGCGAACAAGCTTGAAATGAAACCTGCTGATCTGGAAGCTTCGATAGCAAGATGGAACGAGCAGTGTATAAATAAAAATGATCAGGATTTCGGAAGGCCAAGCCGAAGCCTGATCTCAGTCGAGAAACCGCCCTTCTATTGCGTCAAAGTTTATCCGGCTACATTCAACACACAAGGCGGACCGAAGCGAAACACGAAGTGCCAGGTTGTAGACCCGGATAACCAGCCGATTCCCGGCCTCTACAGCGCGGGAGAACTGGGCTCTTTCTGGGGCTGGATGTACAACGGCGGAGGAAACAATGCGGAGGCACTATCCACCGGCCGCATCGCCGTAAGGAACATACTGATGAAAAAATCGGGCTAGGAGCCTGACCAAGCGCAACGCAGGACTGCCGCCACTGCAGAAATCTGGCATAAAAGCAGGGCGGCACTGCTGTGCCATAGATGAAATCGATTTGACTGAGCGCGACCACGCCACAATAAGGCATGAGGAACGGATGATGGAATTTCAACAGACAACAAAAGAACTCAATACTTACCGCGTGTTGGTCCTATGCGCCATCGTGATCCTACTGGAAGGCTTCGATATCCAGGCTGCAGGGGTATCTGCAACAAAACTTGCCCTGGCTTTCAATTTAGCGCCTTTTGGAAAAGGAATATTTCTCGGCGCCAGCGCAGTTGGAATTTTTATTTCGTCCGTATTGGGAGGCTTTCTGGCGGACAAATACGGGCGAAGACCGGTTGTTGTTTCAGGTGTAGTTATCTTTGGATTATTCTCCCTGTCTACGCTGCTCGCAAATGGGCTTGGCGCGTTGATAGCAGCTCGATTCATGACCGGTTTGGGACTGGGAGCGGCAATGCCCGCGGTTATTGCATATGCCAGCGATCACAGCCCGGAAAACATGAAAAAGAGGGCAGTAGGATATATCTATTGTGCCATACCGATCGGGGGGTTGTTGTCGGGTGTCGTCATGCAGGCGGGCGTATTCGGAAGTGACTGGCGTCCGGTTTACCTTGTCGGCGGCCTTGTGCCTATTGTTGTTGTGCCTTTCCTCATTCTGCTGCCAAAAGCACCGCCCCAAACCAAGAACTGCCCAGCGCCGGATTCGGCCCGGCTTAATATACGCTCAGGATTATTGGGCAAAGGGCAATTCAGCACGACCATATTTCTTTGGATGGCATCTTTTGGGACACTGCTGGTAATGTACCTTTTGCTGGGATGGATGCCCTCTCTTCTTGTGGCCATGGGCTTATCCCAACCCGAGTCGCAATATGTGCAGATGATCTATAATGTCGGTGCCTCTGCCGGCGCGGCTGCGGGGGGATACTTGCTGGACAGGAAGCTTTTATATCTGACACCTGGCGCGGCCTATGTTTCATTGGCTTTGTTGCTGGCAATTTTTGGATTTTCGTCGCTCGATTTCCATTCGGCTTTAATGGCGGCATTCGGCGTGGGAGCGATGGTTACAGTTGCGCAGGCGACTCTCTATGCATTTGCGCCTTTATGCTATTCTCCTTCCATAAGAAATACCGGAGTAGGTGCAGCCGTAGCCGCGGGGCGTCTCGGAACTATTGCCGGGCCATTGTTAGCCGGCTCATTGCTCGGAGCCGGCAAAACCGCCGCAGAGGTTTTAATCGTATTGATCCCTATTGCCTTGGCATCAGGAACAATGACATT
>JAHFUH010000741.1 GCA_023265215.1 Acidobacteriota bacterium | reverse complement strand
ACCCCACTATTGGTGCGGATTTGATGCGAATTTGGATCTGCTACGGGAATTCCAGCGAAAACTATTAAATGCTATCGGAAGCCGTGGCAGGAGCGGGTTGTAGCTGTGTAGCGGATGAAAGACTGGGAAGATAGCGAGAAAAACCATCGGCAAAATCATCAAGTTCGTAGCCCCGGATATTTGCCTCACCCATCCTCAGCTGCTTTGGACGGATCCCCAGGGGCTCCAGCAAACGAGCCAGTTGCCGCACAGTAATTGGCTGTCCGTAAGCGTCAAATTATCCCCACCTTCAACTGCGACAGATAAGATCCTATGATGGACCTCCAAAACAAAGAGGAGGACAATGATGGGAACGAAATCATCCGAAGAGATAATTCAATATTGGCAACAGCACGTGGAGGCATTTAAGTCCAGCGGATTGACGAGAGAAGCTTACAGCAAAGAGAATGGCATCCGGGTATATCAACTTGATTACTGGAGGAAAAAGTTTTTGCCTTCGAAAAGAAAACCGGCAATAGATTCGAAGAATCAATGGGTGCCGGTGAAAATCAGCAATGATCCCGGAGAAAAGAGTTCTTCAATTGATTTATGGATCGGTACTGTTCGTGTGGAGATTAAGCCTGGTTTCGACCCAACTCTCTTGACTGAAATCATTCGAGCGGTTGATACCCAATGCTGAACATCGAATCTGTCGGTCAAGTATTTTTAGCTCCCGGAGCCACGGACTTAAGAAAATCCATAGATGGATTATCCGCCATGGTGAGCGCCGAGTTCGAGATGGATCCGTTCTCCGACCGCTGGTTCGTGTTCTGTAACCGGCAACGGGATAAGCTGAAAATATTGAGATGGGACACAAATGGTTTCTGGCTTTACTATCGCCGATTGGAGCGAGGAAGATTCAAATGGCCGGTGCAAACAGATTCGGTCTTAACCATAAATCGTCGACAATTACAGTGGCTTCTTGATGGATTGACGATTGAACAGAAGCAGGCGCATAAGCCGGTTTATGCAAAGATTGCCGTTTGAATAAATCGTCATAATAATCAGTAATAATGCGGCTTCCCTGCGATTATGCACTTGAGTTATTCATCAAATATCGTATAATTACATGCATGTCATCGAGCGCTGCACCTCTTCCAGAAAACCGCCGGGAACTGGTAAAAATCATCGACAATTTGACGACGCAGAATGAACAACTGGAAGCAAAGGTGCGTTGGTTCGAAGAGCAGTTTCATCTGGCGCGGCATAAGCAATTTGGAGCATCAAGCGAACGAAGCGTTAAAGAACAACGGAATCTGTTCAATGAAGCGGAGGCCATTGCCGAAGCCGGTCCGGTTGAAGAAGAAATCCGTCAGACAATCTCGTACGAACGCAAGAAGCCCGGGCGCAAGCCGATCCCCACAGATCTTCCGATCGAGCGGATTGAATACAGACTTCCGGAAGAGGAACAAGTTTGTGATGCATGCGGCGGCCACTTGCATGAGATGAGCGAAGAAAAGCGGCATGAAGTTAAGCTGATTCCGGCACAAGTGAAAATTGTCGAGCATGCAAGAATCGTTTACGGCTGCCGAAATTGCGAAAAGAACAGCATAGAGGTTCCGATCAAAACCGCAAAAGCTCCCCGTCCTGTTATTGAAAAAGGCTTGGCTTCTCCTTCAGCTCTCGCCTACGTAATGACCATGAAGTTCGTAGATGGAGTTCCACTCTACAGACAAGAGCAGCATTATGCGAGATTGGGAATCGATTTATCCCGAGGCGTACTTTCCAACTGGACACTCAAGGGGAGTGAGTGGTTGGAATTGATCTACGGTCGCTTAAAAACGAATCTTCTTGAACAAGGAATTCTGCATGCGGATGAAACAACGGTTCAGGTGTTGAAAGAGCCCGGACGTCCGGCAGAAACAAAGTCATACATGTGGTTGTATCGCAGCGGAAGTCCAGGCCCTCCGATCGTTCTCTTTGAATATCAACAAACGCGAGCGGGAGAACATCCGAGGAATTTCCTGAAGGGATTCAAGGGATACCTACATGTGGACGGCTATCCCGGCTACCATGACATCCTCGATGTAACTCTTTGCGGATGCTGGGCGCATCTGAGACGTAAGTTTGATGAAGCGCTTAAGGGATTGTCTCCCAAGAAGCGCGCATCAGGAGTCCGGTCAAAAGAAGCCTTGGATCGTATTAACCGGTTATTTGCAATAGAACGTGAACTGAAACATCGGACGCCGGAAGAGCGGTTGGAAATCCGGAATCAGAAGAGTAGGCCTATTGTTGAAGAATTTCGGAAATGGAGTGAGGACATTCTTCCAGGAGTTCTTCCCAAAAGTCTGTTCGGAACAGCTGTCAATTACGGACTAAATCAATGGTCGAAGCTTATACGTTTCCTTGAAGACGGTCGGATTGAACTTGATAACAACAGAGCCGAAAGATCTATCAAGCCATTCGTGATCGGTCGTAAGAATTTCCTTTTCTGCAACACTCCGCGCGGAGCAAAGGCAAGCGCGACTATTTACAGCATCATCGAAACTGCCAAGGAAAACGAATTGAACCCCTACGCCTACCTCAACTGCCTGTTCGAGAAATTACCCAATCTCGAATCCAGGGATGATGCAACTCTCGATCAGCTGTTGCCCTGGAATGTGAAACTGCAATAACTCGCCTGTGTGGATAAATTGACGCTCACCCTGTAACTCCAGGTGCGATTGCCGCCTTACCGTTGAGGTGCCGATCTCCGCTTTTCAGAGTGGCCATACCAACCATGGAGCGAACTGTCGTCCTTCTTTCAT
>JAHFUH010000216.1 GCA_023265215.1 Acidobacteriota bacterium | reverse complement strand
GCTCGATATTCTCATTAACAACGCGGCCCAGACAGTCCGGCGTCCTCCTAAATTCTATAGCCATCTTCTTGAAAATGAATGGAACAGCCGTTCAATCCTTATCGCCGAACAACTGGATCTTCTCGCGGGATATTCCGATTGCGTACGCAGGCTGGGAACAGGACAGGACAGCGTAAACCTGCCGGTCCGGTGGCAGTCGATAACGCCCGGCATCGGGCTTTCCCGGTCTGCCGAGCTGTCGCAGATCGCATATGAACACGACCAGTCGCTTGAGCTCGAAACGGTGTTCCCAGAAGGAAAACTGGATGCCGATCTCCAGCAGGTGGATCTCCGGAATGTCAACAGCTGGAGGTTGAAACTCGGCGACGTCAAAACATCCGAAATGATCGAGATTCAGCTGGTAAACGCCGTCGCTCCTTTCGTGCTCTGCAACAGGCTTTCAGGTCTCATGAAACGCGATTTTACGGGCTGCAAGCACATCGTGAACGTCAGCGCCATGGAAGGAAAATTCCTCAGGTTCAAAACAAACGGCAGGCATCCTCATACCAACATGGCGAAGGCCGCCCTGAATATGCTGACCCATACTTCTGCGTCGGATCTTGCAACCTTCGGCATTTTCATGAACGCAGTGGACACCGGCTGGGTAACCGATGAAGATCCGGCTCCCCTTGCACAGCTGAAACAGGAGCTGCACGATTTTCAACCCCCGCTCGATATCGTGGACGGAGCCGCGCGGGTCTGCGATCCGTTTTTCGACGGCATCAACTCGGGCGTTCACTGGTGCGGAAAATTCCTGAAGGATTTTAGGCCTATAGACTGGTGAATTGGAAAATAGCCAATCTCACCTATGCGATCATGGATCGTTCCTCGCCTGACTGTTCCGACTGGGATAGGTATTGAGCATAGGGTCCCTTGAAATCCTCAATCTGCCCGTTCTCGAAGTGCCATATACGTGTCGCCACTTCGTCGATTACATCGTAGTCATGCGTCACGAGAAGCAGTGTGCCTGAATATCGCTGCAAGGCGATGTTCAGGGCATTGATGGATTCCAAATCCAGGTGGTTGGTGGGCTCATCTAAAACAAGGATGTTGGGTTTTTGCAGCATGAGACGGCAAAAGATGATCCGGGCAGCTTCGCCACCGGAAAGAGCGTCTGTCCGCTTCAGCGCATCGTCGCCACTGAACAGCATCTGGCCGAGCAACCCGCGCAATTCCTGCTGAGAAGCGGTGGGATCACAGTCACGCAGCCATTCGATTATGCTGACGCCGAGCGGGATGGAATCCCTGTGATCCTGCGAAAAATATCCGACGGCAACTTCATGACCCCAGGTCACTGTTCCGCTATCGATTGGGAACGCCCGATCGGATGCATCGACAAAACCGGAGGCATTACGAATCAGCGATTTAAGAAGAGTGGTCTTTCCGGCGCCGTTGCGCCCAATCAAAGCGATCTTTTCCCCGCGGCTGACGGTGGCGCTGAAGTCACGGATAACCCGAGCATGCCCGTCCACCGCGGCGTAAGACTTGGTAAGCAGCTCCACTTCGAGCGGATGTTTCCCGGAGGGACGCCCGACTTCGAATCGGATATATGGGCGCTGGATATTCGATTTTGCCAGCTCCGAGGTCTGAAGCCTTTCCACTTCCTTCTTCCTGGATGTCACCTGTGAAGATCGGGTGCCTGCTGCGAAGCGTGCAATAAATTCATTTAACTGCGCGATTTTCTTCTCTCTCTGAACGTTGCCGGATTCGATCCGCGACCGGACCTGTGTCTTGGCAAGCACCATATCGTCGTAGCCCCCGGTGTAGGTGAGGACCGTCTGATAGTCGATGTCTGCTATATGGGTGCAGATCTCGTTGAGAAAATGACGGTCGTGCGAAATGACGATGAGGCAGCCGGAATAAGCGCAGAGATAGTCCTGGAGCCAGTGAACCGAATCCAGATCGAGGTTGTTTGTAGGTTCGTCGAGCAACAGCACATCCGGGTTGCCAAACAGAGCCTGAGCCAATAGAACCCGCATTTTCTGGCCGCCCTGGAGTTCACCCATCTTTCGTTCGTGCAGAGATTCCGGGATATCCAGACCCGCGAGTAGAATGGCGGCATCCGTTTCCGCCGTATATCCGTCCTCATCGCCGATAATCCCTTCAAGTTCGCCAAGACGCATTCCATCCTGATTCGTCAATGTACTGGGATCTTTGGCATAAAGCGCCTCGCGTTCCTGCAGGGCATCCCACAACGCGGTATTCCCGATAGTCACTGCGTCCAGCACTCGGTACGATTCAAAGGCAAACTGATCCTGCTGCAGGACTCCCATCTTCTTTGGCCGTGTCACGGAACCCTCCTCGGGCTCAATTTCCCCGGTCAGGATCTTCATGAGTGTCGACTTGCCGGCGCCGTTCGGCCCTGTGATCGCGTAACGTCGCCCCGTAATAAAGGTTGTGCTGACGTCTTCGAACAAGATGAGAGCGCCAAACCGCATGGAAATATTGTTTAGAGACAGCTGCATTGGAAAATGACTCCGGGAGTGATTGATCAAGGCGATCTGACTGCAGAGAATTGCTTTGCTCAGTCGCAGAAAAACAAGCAGTATAACTCAGAAAGGGTGGAATTAACAGGCAAATGAATCTACGCACGTGCCCCGTTAGCTATAGGGAAGGATAGGCAGATTTTGTGGTAAGGCCAAATCCCAAAAGCACACCGCAGAGGCGCTGAGCTCGCTGAGAAATAAATTAAGTCTCTGCGAGCTCTGCGTTCTTTGCGTCTCTGCGGTGTGCTCTTATTATCCTATCCCCACGTAAATAACCGGTTACCTACGCACGTAAAAAATAACCTTCGTCCACACTTTCGCCTCCAGCCGGAGGCGAAATTGTCTTTTCGATCATTGCAAGTAAAAACAGGGGGTTGTGCGGGTCTCCCCTGCTATTTCTTGGCTGCCGGCCGGGCTGTCATGCCCATTTCATCGAGAATTTTTTCCGCCAGCACATTCCTCACAACCGCTTCGTTGCGGAGCTTGTCCAGATAAGCTGTCTTCAGCAGGTTGTCGCGCCGGCCAAGAATAACCTGGCGAATGTTGGCCTGAACCGCAGCTTCAGACAAGTCGTGCTGCCCTGCCGCGGCCTTTTCGGTAACTTGAACAATGTGGAACCCATACTGGGTTACCACCGGCCTGGCAAAAATTTCACCCACCTTCAGGGTTTGCACCGCCTGGAAAAAAGACGGTCCAATCTGCTTCTCCATCTGCTGGGCTGAAAGAACCCCCAGATCGCCGCCGGACTGCGCGGATGTGGAATCATCCGAATTGTCGCGCGCCACAACTCGAAAATCTTCCCCGCCAAGTACTCGCTTCAGCAAGCGCACCACGCGATCTTGCGCCTCTTGCACGGTTTGGGCATCAAACCCCTTGGCGCCGCCTGCGACCTGCGTGGGATTGCCCTTGGGGGTAATCAAAATATGGTTGACGCGCCAGGTTTCTGGGAGATTGAAAATCTGCTTGTTCTTCTTGAAGAAGTCGCTGATTTCCGCATCGGAAACACTGATCTTGGAGGTGATCTCCTTACTGAAGAGTTTCTCAATGGTTGTGCTTTTCCTTAATTCCCCATGGATATCTTCAACCGTCAGCCCTTGTTCCTTGAGTGACTGTTGAAAGCGCTCTTCCGTGAAATTCTTCTTTAAGCTGGTGAGCTTCGTGTTTATCTCCGCTTCAGTCGCTTCCAGACTATCCTTAGCGGCCTGCTGCATCAAAATCTCGTCATTGATCAGCTGCTGAAGGATTTCAAGCCGAAGCGTTTGAGCCTCTTCCAAAGAGGGTATTTGATTGGATTGTTTGACCTTGTTCTGAAAGATCTTCTCCAGCTCCACCAGCTTGATTTCTCTCTTGTTTACAACAGCCACCGTATCCGCTGCTATTTTGAGCTCGCTTTTACAGCTGCCAAGCCCGAAACTCGACAACAGAACTATTGCGCAGATCAACATTCCTTTTGTTTGCACGCGCTCACCTCAAGACAATAAAGATGCCGTTCGTACCAGAACTTTCGGCTTGTAACCCGGTAGATGCCCTCGGCGATCTCATGGATTTTTGTGCCTGGCTGCACATTGGCTATTATCATCCAAACTCCCCTGCCAGTTAGGGGAGTGTAAGTGTAGCACATCCCAAAATTCATTCGGTTTGTTGCTATTGTCAGCTCAATACTTATTAGTAGATCCGTGATGCTGAATGATCTTCATTCTCGCGAATATCCGGACGGTACCGGACATTCTCCACAGGTAATAATTTAGAATTCTATAATATTGTAAACATAACAAATCTTCTGACTATTGCATTATTAGCTTTTCAAAAAGAAATAAGTGTGTATAATGCCCGCTCCGTCAACGAACTGCCGATTGAAATCCTCGCATTTTACAATCACAGGTTCTGATAGGGAGAGAGGTCGCCTTAGTACGTTCCATTGAGATTGGCTTCTGTGGAGAAATCGAGGCGTGGGATGAGCCTAACCAGAGGGAATTTCTGATGATTGAATTGAGACCAGATGACATCCGGGGGGTAACACAATTCGAACGTATCGATGAGGATGAGAGTTTGAGCCTGTATGAATCGGCTTCGCTTATTCAAACTCGCTCCGCCGATAGAGTGAAATTTGACCCAATCCCAGATGAAAGCCGAGTTGCGCCGGAGCTTGGCCCCCATCTCTCGGACCCCGTTCAACTGTATTATCGAAGTCTGAGCCAATTTCCGCTGCTCACGCGCGAACAAGAAATCCATTTGGCCAAAAGACTCGAATCTGAAAAACTCAATGTGCTGAGACTTTTGTCCATGACACCCATTGCCTCATCCAAGGTCATGGAACTCTCGAATGAACTTGAGCCCGCGGGGGCGCCTCGATCAGGAATAAGAGAAGAGCGTGAAGAAGAAAGCTCAATCTCTTCTGAGGAGAAAACCAGGGCTCGGCTGAATTCAATGCACAGAATTATTGGGAGCCTGGAAAAACTGGAGATCAAATGCCGGGAAGCCAGGCAGAGAGCCAAAGCTCCCAACCGCGAGAAGATCTTCTCATGTTTTCAGCGGATCAATTTCACGGAAAGCCAGACCGATGAACTGATCGCCGGTGTGGAAAAGGTCTTACACCGCATGGAAGAAGCAAGATCCGCCGGCAGCCATTTTTCGGAGGGGAAATCTTCCCGGAGAGCCTCCAAACCTCTGACCGACCTTGAGGCGCAGTACCTCATCAAAATCGAAGAATTGCGCAAAGTAGTGGTATCCACCAGAGAGAGCAAGGCACAGATCCAGGATTTAAAACAACAGTTTGTGCGCGCCAATTTGCGGCTGGTCATCAGTATTGCCAAAAAATACACCTACCCTCGAATGGATGCCCTGGATTTAATTCAGGAAGGCAACATCGGGCTCATGCGGGCCGTGGACAAATTCAATTATCGACTCGGCTTTAAGTTCTCCACTTATGCCACCTGGTGGATAAGGCAGTCCATAAGCCGCGCCATGGCCGACCAGGGGCGGACCATCCGAGTTCCGGTCCATATGATAGAGGCCATTAACAAAGTTACGAGAGCCACAAGCGAGCTCAAGAAGCGTTTGAAGCATCAGCCTTCAAAGCTGGAAATTGCCAAAGAGCTAAATACTACTGTCCCACAATTGACACGGATTTTGGAATACGCCCAGGAGCCGATCTCACTGGATAAGTGCATCGGAGAAGACCAGGATGCGGCTCTGGGTAATTTCATCGAGGACAAGAGAGCGATTTCCCCTGAAGTATCCGTCATGGACTACAATCTTGGCGAATTGACCAAGTCTGCACTGCTCTCGCTAACTCCCCGCGAACAAGAAATCATGCGAATGCGCTATGGCCTGAATGAAACTGGGAAAGAACACACCTTAGAGGAATGCGGGCAGAAATTTCTGGTTACCCGCGAGCGAATTCGTCAAATAGAAGAAAAGGCCCTACGGAAGCTGCGAATACCCTACCGTTCACAAAAGCTTCGCGAGTATGCATATTTGTAGGCGACTGACGGTTGTCCCAACAGTTTTTCCCATCCTTTGTTTTTGCCCATGCCGGGAAAAATACCGGAGTGGGCGCAGAACGGCACTTCGTCGCGGCTGTTCGATTCGATCCGCCTCAGATACGCATCTGGTCCCGGCCTACAATTACCTGGCCTGAGAAAAATTTGCGTACGGATGCGGTGAGTTCGGACTCGAACGATTCCAGTGTGCTCTTGGAGGTTCCGCCGCCCAGGAGGTGGTTGAGAACGACAGTCTTGACTTTGGCTTCGGCCGCCATGCGGCCAACGTCTTCCGTGGTCGAATGCGTTTCGATCACATGGCGGCTGATGCTCTCTTTGTTGTCAGCGGCCTCTTTTGTGGCTTGTTCCATCTGTTGACGAGTTGGCACGCCCCTGGTCTCGCATAGGAATACATCGGCGTTCGCGGCCAGCCCAACCAAGGCATTGGAATAGGCGGTGTCTCCGGAAAATACAATCGAGCGGTCTGCCATATCGAATCGATAAGCAATCGACTGGTACGGCATCTCTTTCTTCGCGCGCTCCGGGAAGTGAGTGTTCTCGACAGCCTTTACGGTCACGCGCTCGTCGCGAAAAACTTCAGTCACTCCGGACATTACAAAGTCGTGGCCGTGAAACAGTTTCTCGGGCCTGTCGGTACGTCCTTCATTGACTATTCGGATTTCTGTATCCGCCTTGAAGAATGCAATCGCGCCTTCCACCAGCGCGGCTGTCCCGAATGACCCATATACGGTGGTTGCGCGTGCGCGCCCGCTAGTCCACTTGTGCGAAAGCAATGCGGCCACGTCGGATGTGTGGTCATTGTGCAGGTGTGTCAGGAAAATATTCGACAAGTTGTTGAAACCCAAATCTGCCTGAATCAAGGCGCGAAGGGTGCCGTATCCGCAGTCGACGAGATACTGTTGGTCTCCAACCACCAATATACTGGCAGTTTCGCTGCGAGACAGATTAACCCCCGGCCCCCCCTGGGTGCCCAACAGGATCAGCGCAGACCCCTTATTTCCTGGCTGCTCCGATTCTGTTTTTGTTTGTGCCAACGCTTCCGGCCCTGCAGAGACGATCGGAAAAAAACGACCGGTCGAGCCTAATCCGGCAAGTACAACTGCATCTTTGAGTAGTGCACGTCTGCTCCAATTCTTAGACATCTTCCACTCCCAGAATATTGTTCCGAAATTTCTTTTTCGCTACTCAGTACCCGATTAAAGTTTTGCGATTATAATCCAAGTCTGTGATTACCTCAACCTCTTGCGCGCCGGAACGGAACCTGAATAACGAGGACGCAGAATAAAAACTTAAAATCTATCCGCGTATTCCGCGTCCTTTCCAGAAAGTGCTCTTCAGAGAAGAGGCTGCAAACGGAAGTGGGACTCAAAAGGCAAAAAGAACAGCGCCTGGGAGCGCCGGCGTCCTCTCGCCGGCACATATTCACGACTACCAGATATGTTTGCCAAAAACCCTACAAGTCGCTGCAGCTCTTTGATTAATTCGGAAATTCCCGATGTGCGCACCTGCCTGCCGGCGAGGACGCCGGCGCTCCCAGGGCATAACCCATTAGGTTTTGATTTCCACTTCCGTTTGCACCCCAGAGAAGAGGGTGAATTGCCTCGCAGGGGAGTTTGAGGTTAGAATATTTTGTTGGTCTGGATGGAACCATGTGCGAAGGCAATGATCAGCACGACTGGAAAAAGAAGATGAAGGTATGCCGTTCTTGTGAAGTTATGGCCTCTTTGATGGGATCGGAGAATCCATTCCACCCGGCATATCCGTCATTAGCGGGACCAGGACGCATACGCATATAATGATGAGCTGCACAGGCGAATATTGAGAACAAAGGCATAAATATATATTCTAGGAGCCTGTCCTTTATGAAAGGGGGAAGTCAGGATGGTAGAAAATGATGCAAATGGAAGCCATTTCGGAAGGCGCGACTTTATAAAGACGACTGCGCTTGCAAGCGTAGCGGCAACTCTTCCTATAACCAGTCTTGTCGGACAGGATGATATCAAAGGTGCATTCAAAGCCAGTCCTGTAGGGAGAAAAAGAAATCTGCTTTTTCTAAGCGATGCTCAAAAAAAATACGAGCCTCTGATCAATAAAATAAGGGCAATAAAGGAATTTGAATTTACCGTATCTCCTGTCGAGGTCAATCTTCAAAAGTCCCCGGAAACCGTAAGCTCAAATCAGATCAAAGACTCTGATGCTATCTTAATGATCTTGCCTCAGGTAACGACCTCATCCGGGAATATCGCTGCCAT
>JAHFUH010000215.1 GCA_023265215.1 Acidobacteriota bacterium | reverse complement strand
CATGCGCGACGATGCTGTCGAACGTGCTTGCGAATTTATCGCTGTCCAGTTGTATGAGAATTTTTTTCATATCCATCCTTGGAATTGGAACTGCCAATTACCCTCACTCTTGCTCCCCTGTTGTAGGGTTGGACGCAAAATGTCCGTCCACCTCCCATCTCTGCCATAAATATTTGAGCCTTTTTTGCCAGCTCACGGGCCTGGTTTCGCCCTTGAATGAGGCCATAAACAGTCGGCCCCCACGAACTTTGCCCCACGCCTGCGGCGCCTTTGTCGAGGAGGAAAGAAACAACTTTTTCAGAAATTGGATTGGCAAATCGGCCGCCTTGAACCGACGCGAAACAGTCTCCCACCATGTACTGAATTCCGGTCAAAGCGTGTCCGAAATTTGCAATATCCTTCTCGACAAGCGCCGGTAACATTTTCATCAGCAACACCCAGCTGATTCTTTCCACCAGGCGGGCCGGCGCTTCGGGCAATTGCAGAAACGCACGGTTCTCTTTTTCTCCACTGAGCCCCTGGTCCGTTTCTGGAATGGCAACCACAAAGAACCAATCTTTAGGCATGGGGTAATTTATGATGACGGGAGGCGCCTTGCTTTTGTCTGTTTGCCTGTTGCACCCGTTGTTTGCGGAATCGGGCAGTTCTGAAATTATTCGCCGGCCGCCATCCAGAACGAACCCCCCGTGCTGGAACGTAGCGATGCCGATTCCCGAGTGCAATCCTCTGCCTACTGCCAGCGCGATCTCTTCTGTGCTGAGCTGAAGTCCGGCCAGCCGGGCCAATGCGGCGCCGACGGCCAGGCCCAATTGCGTTCCCGACCCCAGACCGACGTGGGCGGGGATACTGTTGTGCAAAATTAAGTGCGCGCCCGCAGGGATGCCATACCGATCAATAAACCGTTGCGCATAAGTTGTAACGCGGTTGTGCTCCAATCCTTCGACCAGCAATCTGTCGGCTGCTTCTGCTCGCAACAGCAGGCTCGGGTGATTTACGGCCAATCCGATGCTGCCATACAATCGGCCCTGCCCGCCATTGTTATCCAGCAAGCCGAGATGGAGACGTGCGCAGGTCCTGACCTCAATCATCACTCCCTCTCTTTTTGACAAAATCCTGGATTAGTTGGAAAGCCTGTTTTTCTGCAACCCCGCCCGTTTTTTCGATAATCTCGCCGCACTGGATCAGCTTTGGGTTCATAATATCGGGATCACAAAAATCCAGCCGGGTGGCCAGAATGGTCGCCTCGATTACAGCATTTCTTGCACGGCAAAAACCAAGGAATTCCCTGTGCCGGCCTTTGTGCATCACACGAAACTGCAGTTCCGCCCGTCCTTTGGAACCGCCTTGAGATACCAAAGCCATCTCCTGCCAGGAGCAGGTTCCCTGGTAAACGACTCCCGGGACAGTTCTCGCAGTAAAATGCGGCAGGATGGCATGGTAAAGCCCGCACTGGACATACGCCAAAGCATCATCGGAAAAATTCACCACTCCATAACCGCCGGACACAAGATTGCGGCAGGTCCGGGTGCTGCGGTATGGGCGCACAGTAATGAATTCATTATTAAGGATTACGCCCATGGGAGCAAAATTAGGCGCGCCGGATTCATCGAGCGTGGAAACAATTGTTTCTACTATCATGGTTTACCGCATGAGAAAGACGCCACGGTATTACGGATTTCACGGAAAGACGCTAAAAACAATGAGAAATTACCTCGATTTGCCCTCAAAACAAAGCCATTTCAAGATCTGATGGCTGAAGGCTGATTCCCGATTGTTATTTTCGAAGGATGGGCACTTTACGGCAGACCGCAAGCATGTTAATCTCTCGAACGGCTTTGTTCATAATGACAGGCCAGCGTAGCTCAGCTGGTAGAGCAACTGATTCGTAATCAGTAGGTCCGGAGTTCGAATCTCCGCGCTGGCTCCATGAATACAAAAGACTTACAGCCTCTCTGAAATTCATTTCCCAACTCCAATCTGGATTTTCTGCGGATCGCGAATCGAGCGCATGCGTCGCTAAACGCTTCGTTCCGGGGATCCAGTGCGAGTAAACCCGCAAGGTAATTTCGGGACTTTTATGCCCAAGCTGGGCCGAGACATAGGAAAGCGGTTCGCCGGCCAGGAGCATTTGACTCGCATAGGTATGTCTCAAATCATGCGGGGTCCGCTCCCGGACTTTCGCATCCTTCAACGCACGCAGCCAGCAGCGCCGGCGGAAATTCGAATACTGAAACGGCTCGCCTCTCTGCCCGCAGAACATCCATTTCGGCATCTCCGTTTCTCCCTTGGCAAACCACTCCTCACGGCGCCGGCGTAGTAAAGATTGCAGGGCCTCTACTAATTCGGGTGACAGGTCCAGGGAACGCTCAGATGATTTTGTCTTCGGACGCTGGACCTGCCGGTGGATTGGTATGTTTCTGCGGATCAGTGCAATCCCCTTATCCAAGTCGATGTCATTCCACTGAAGGCCAAGCGCTTCTCCAATTCGCACTCCCGTGCGAGCCATCATCAGAACAAACTCGTAATACGCAGGATGCTTTTCTGCTACCTTCGCCTCCAGCAGATGCAGCTCCTCAAGCGTGAACGGATCAACAGTTTCCTTGCGCCGCGACGCTCCGCCAATAAACTTGCCAAGTGAAGCAACGGGACTGCGCTCCACCACTCCTTCCCTGAAAGCCTCCCCGAAGATGAGCCGTATGGTGGCGATATCCAGGCGCACAGTGTCGCGGCGATATTTCTTGGTCTGCTCCAGCACGAAGGCTTTGAGTTGAGGGCATCCGATTTCATCGAGCAGCATGTCGCCAAAATATGGGAGCAGGTGTTTCTCCGCATGATAGCGATAGCTCGTCCGCGTCGACAGGCTGAGTGACTGCATTTCAAGCTCTTCGATCCAGCGTGTGGCAAAACTCCGGAATAATGGCTTCGGCTTGTCTTTAGGCTTCAGTGCCTGTTTTTGGCGCGAGAGGATCGCGAACGCATCGGTGCCGTAAATATCGAGTGCCGTCCGAAGCTTATCTGCAACTTGCCTCGCTTTGTCTTCTTTCGAGAATCCCTTACATTTCCGCTTGCCCTTGTACTCAACCAGGACGCGCCAAAGGCCACGGAAAAACTTCACCTTCACTCCCATCAGCTTGCCATCTCCTTCAGGAACAGCATGACGTCTTCGTCGTTCTTGACTGCCTGCGCACGGGATTCGAGCCATTGATCAACATCAGCCCACTTCAACAAGATCTTTCCGCGGGGGTGTAGACGAGTATGCTTGATTTCGTTCAGGTGGGCTCTCAGCGTGGTTACGCTGATGGAGGCCTTCTCTGCACATTTTTTCAAATCAATATAGCCGTCCATTAAGCCACTGCCTTTCTGTCCAGTATCGTCGCGAGGCTGAGGACACTCGCGGATCCGCAAACCCGGCAGTTCCGTTCCGTCTCCGTGATGCAATTGCAGTCGATGCAAATGACCGCCTTATCCAGCCGTACAATTCCACCGGCATCTTGTTTCGCCCGGCTCTCTTCGAATTGCTTCTTCCTGTTCATCACAGATCCTCTGTCCGGCCGAGGGCCAATCTTTCTGATGAGGTATTCGATCGCCTGAACGGCTGATCCAGATTTGACGTGACGCGGCGTGAAGTGGAGCACGCGCCATCCTGCAATCACGGCGGCGTTGCGTTTCTCGGCATCGCGTTCGAAACCGCTGCCCCGAACGTGACGGCCGCGGTTGTAGATGCCGCCATCGATTTCCACGGCGACCTTATAGCGCAGCCAGGCGAAGTCGAACCTCCACCGTCGCCGGGGATGGAATCGGTATTCCCGCGACGGCGACGGCAGCCCGGACAGCTTGATGTGCTGCCCGAGTAGTTCCTCAAGATCGCTCATACATCGCTCTATAAGGGTCAAAACGCAAGTTCTTCACCGGGCATTTCGGCCTCGCCAGGAGCACTAAAAAAGCGGGCGGCACTGCGTGACAAGTTGGGATCTGTCCGCTTTCCGATCCATACCACTTTCACGTTGCGCTTGCCGTTGTACTCTTCTTCTTTGGTCCCGAAGGAGAGCTCGCGTCCCTCGATGTCGAGGCCGAGCTGGTATTCGATATAGCTGGAATCCCTGAGAAACTCCGGATCCACTCCGAGCACATCAAAGTATCTGCGGGCGCGCTCACGGTTCTTCTGCGGCAGCCAGATAACGAACGACGTAGGACCGTCGCCGCATTCGAGCATGACCTGATACCCGAGGGTCCCAGTTTGCGTCTCATATAGCTGGGACCCCGGCGCCACTCACCGCGGACATTTCACGCCAGCCGCATCACCATCCAAGGCGTTCTTATCGAAATCGTCCGCCGCACCGCCCGCCGCAAGCGATAGATGTGTTTGGCTGTCCCAGCCGAGGATCGATAGTAAAGAGCGCTTTACTTTCAATGTCTGATAATAAAGAACTCATTCCTAACAAGACGACATGATAATGCCGGCTCCATGGAGCGCAGATAAACAATTGATGCTTGAATGAAAATGCAACCTGAATTTCCTATGATGAAAACCACCTACTGTGGTCGGGAGATTGAGTCTTAGACATTTAAACCGAAACGGATTTTCGGTAGGCAACTTTAGGTGTTTTGCGTTCTTTATTAAGTGGATATACTGTGTTCCACAGAGTGATGAAAGATCCGAAACGATGGAGATCGTTTTTTATGAGCAAATACATGCGATGTAATGCAGACGCCATTTCACGATGAATCCAGGCTCGATTGTGCGATGCCGCAACCGGGAGTGGGTTCTGCTCCCGAGCGACCAACCCGACATTCATCTGCTCCGACCTTTAACCGGCGCCACGGACGAAGTTGTCGCAATTCACAAAGGTCTCACCGACCTGATCGGCTATGCCCTACCCGAGGAGCGGATTCGTTCAGCCTCCTTCCCCCTCCCCACTCCGCAGGACCTCTCGGATGCAGCCAGCGCGCATTTGCTTTGGCAGGCTGCACGCCTGACCCTGCGCGAAGGCGCCACTCCATTTCGATCGCTAGGCCGAATCTCTATACGTCCACGGATCTATCAATTCGTGCCGCTGCTAATGGCCCTGCGTCTGGATCCGGTACGGATGCTGGTCGCGGACGACGTCGGCGTGGGCAAGACGATCGAGGCCTTGTTGGTTGTGCGGGAGCTTCTCGATCGGGGAGAAATAAAACGCATTTGCGTCCTTTGCCCACCATATCTGTGCGACCAATGGCAAAAAGAACTTGCGGAAAAGTTCAACCTGGATGCCGTTGTCATCCGATCCGGAACGGTGAGTCAGCTCGAAAGACGTAAGACCGGACATGACAGCATCTACCGGTATTACCCAATCCAGGTCGCCAGCATCGACTTCCTGAAGAGCGATCGCAATAGACATCTTTTCTTGCTTGATTGCCCCGAGCTGGTGATCGTCGATGAGGCGCACGGTTCAACTGTCAGCTCGACCTCGAACCAAAGCCAACATCAGCGCTACCATCTTGTGCGCGAAATCGCCGCAAAGCCCGACCGACATCTTATTCTCCTGACCGCCACACCGCACAGCGGCATAGAGGGGTCGTTTCGATCTCTCCTTTCTCTATTGCAGCCGGAATTTGAAACCTGGGATGCCTCCGAACTTGCAGAACCACAGAGAATTCAATTGGCGCGTCATTTTGTACAGAGGACACGCCGCGATATTGAAACAGATTGGGAAGGGGATCATTGCTTCCCAAAACGTGACCCAGTCGACAAGACCTACCGTCTCTCACGTTCCTATCGCGACCTTTTTGCGAAAACCTACGACTTTTGTTCGGAAATGGTACAGTCGGGACAGACTCTGTCAAAGCGCCATCAACGCGTGCGGCACTGGGGCGCGCTAGCTTTGCTTCGTTGCATGATGTCAAGTCCGGCAGCAGCGTTGGCGACCCTTGAAACCAGGCATGATGCCGGGATACCGGAGGAGGAAGAATCGGATTTTCGTCCATTCATTTTCGAGTCTGCGCAAGATCTGACGGTTGATAATCAACCCACTCCGCCTGTCGAATCAGCCGAGGCCACATTAGCTGATGCCGACCGCCGTCGGTTGCGGGAACTGGGGCGCATGGCGCAATCCCTGAAGAATTCCCCAGATGACACCAAGCTTGCAGGCTGCGCCGAACTGATTTCGGATCTGTTGAGTGGCTCAATGAAAAGACTGGTAACGATGTGGACTTTTTTGGTGTTGTTATTGAGGTAATGCGCATTGATGAATCCAAGCCGGCATTTAATTTCAATCCGGTGGTCTTCCCCAATGAATGGCAGAAAAACAAAGGCGGCGGGACCATCCCTGCGTCACCGAGGGCTGAAGCATATCGAGGGTATTTCCAAGCCCTAATTGACGAACTACGTACAAAATATAAGTTTACGGGAGCCAAGGTGGGACAGCCACAGAATTGGTACTCGTTTTCTTCCGGAGTAGGCGGGATTATTTTCAGCAATTCCTTCTCACAAGGTGGGAAGATTAGGGCAGAATTTTATATCGATCTCTATGACAAAGAACAAAACAAGCAATTATTTGATCGGCTTCATGAACACCAATCGGAGGTTGAAAAAGAATTCGGGGAGAGCTTGTCATGGGAGCGTCTCGATGAAAGACGAGCTTGCCGAATCGCCGTATATCGTGAAGGAACAATTGAATCGTCGGCAGCAATCCTCGATGAACTCCGCAGGTGGTCCATCGAAAACTTGCTGAAACTCAAACAGCTTTTGCTTCCGAGAGCGAAGAAACTATTGAATAACGAAAAATGATTTTAGCCAGGTAGCCAGTTCATTAAGACGTCAATGGCGAGAGCTCCTGTATTGATAATGACGCATCGAGGCACAGATGAAAATATGTAGCTATGTCGTCAAAACGGATGCCGGACTTGCCCCCAATCCGTTCTGGGGATATTGCAGTTTAGCTCTTTGCACGCCAAATCATCAAAGGGCTCGCTTATTCCGCGGGGACTGGATTGTTGGCAACTCATCCGCATCAAATGGACAGAGACTTGTATACGCTATGCGAGTAGACGAGATTTTGGACTTCAATTTTTACTTCCGAGATCCAAGATTTAAGCAGAAGCGGCCGAAGCCACAGGGAACTCTTGAGGAGCAAGCCGGAGATAATTTCTACTGCCGCAAAAACGGTATATGGAAAAGGCTGCCCTCCCGATTTCACAACGACCAATCCTTTTTTTACAAAGATCTCGGCAAGGATCTTAGCGGACGTCCGGTATTCATTGGACAGCACTATTATTATTTTGGAGACAAAAGAATCGCGTTTCCTGAGAGATTTGAGGAAATTGTGCGGGGGAAACAAGGCATCCAATACACGGAAGGTCCATTAGCTGTAGAGTTTATAAAATGGCTTGAGGGAAACCACCGGTCGGGTTTGATTGGAAAGCCTTTAAATCAATCCGATCACTCTGATGACAGTGGAAGATTGATTACAGATTTATCAGGGCAGATAGGCGGCTCATCTACGGAATGTGGGAGGGCTCCGAAGGTTGTTATAGGCAAAATCCGCTCCTCATTTAACCCCACCACGAAATGCAATTAGAGAGATATTTTCTCTTAAAGTATTAGCATTTGCCATACGATAGCGCTAATATCTGTATTTTAAGAGATAATTTCTCTTAGGAGTTACATATGATAATCCGGTTCTCAGTTGAAAACTGGATGTCGTTCCGTGACCGGGTCTCCTTTGACATGGTCGCCACCCGAGAAAAACAGCATCGGGACCGGGTTCCCAGGCTGGACAAATACAAATTTGGGGTTCTGCCGATTGCGGCAATTCTCGGGGGGAATGCCTCCGGCAAAACGAATTTGTTCAAAGCCCTCAGTTTTGCCAAGTTTTTGGTCACAAAAGGGACACAACCAGAAGCTTTGATTCCTGTCGAGCCTTTCCGCCTCGATTCAAGCTGCTCGGAGAAACCATCCCACTTTTCCTTTGAACTCTTGGTTGCAGACTCGGTTTATGAGTTCTCTTTCGCGTTAACCAGAAAAGCGATCTTCGAAGAGAAACTCGTGCACATAACCAGCGCCGGGGAAAAAGTACTGTACGATCGGAGGAATGGATCAATCAACTTTTACGGATCCCTCACAAAAGATCCATTCATGAACTTCGCGTTCCAAGGGACCCGCGACAATCAGTTGTTCCTGACAAACTCGGTTTCTCAAAAGGTTGATGTTTTCCGGCCAATTTATGACTGGTTCAGAGATACGCTCGACCTGGTTGCCCCTTATTCCAGGTTTGAACCGTTTGAGCAGTTCCTTTATGAAGGGCACAAACTCTTTGCCCC
>JAHFUH010000740.1 GCA_023265215.1 Acidobacteriota bacterium | reverse complement strand
CCCGGAGATTCATCAGCGCGGTCACCGACAAGATCAGGGTGGCAGCCAGCAGCAGTCCGGAAATGATGATTACAACAAAACGCAGGATTGCCAAATAGGATGTTTCAAGTTTTTGCAGAATTGCCATGACGGTTCCTCTAATGTAGATCGCCAAATCGGCGACATGCCCATCATCGGATACTGGTGCGACAAAATGCGTCACAGCCAAGCAGGGGCAGGAAAAAGAAATTTACGGCGAAAGGGGGCATTTCGACGCGCCGATAATTGCTCAGCTACAAGGCCTCATGGCTGAAACCACTACAGGATTGACGGCCCAGCAATAAACCCAGATTGTCCAATAGACGAGAAACCCGTCATTCCCGCCTGCGCGGGAATGACGAAGCTAATGGATTATTTGGGATAAAGCGGGCGCTTCCAAACTGAGAGCATGGGGCGCCGTACTCGCCACTATTCCTCGACTTGCAGCGCATCCCGAACATCCGGGTCTTCATGCCGCATCAATACCGCCGTGACGGCCTTCCTGACGGAGGGTTTCATCGAATCCAGACCGTGGCGAGCCAAATCGAGCGCGACGCTCACGTCGCGGCCGATCATGGTCTTGAACAGTTCCGCGCCAAAAGCCTTCAGTGCGGTCTCGTTGCCGGCGACTTTCTGCACGACTTCGATGCTGGGGTCAGTTGCCAGCTTTTCCAGTGTCGCAACCGGCAGGCAGGTTTTTTCGGCAACCGCAACGCGCATCTGGCTTGCAGGATGGCTGGCCAGCACATTGTAGAAATCCGCGCTGGAAGGATCGTCGTTGAAGAAACTGAGGAAATCCGCCAATTCCGAATAGGCGACTTCCATTGAATGTTTTGAATCGACAGATAGTGTGATTTTCATAACCGCTCCTTGGTAGAGTGAAGTTGCCAAATGCAACGGTTATGAGTTTAAGCGGGGGTAGTGACAAGATGTGACGCGAACAGGCGGTTGTCCTGAAAATTTTTACCGGGGTTCAATCTGGCCTGTCGGCGTGAAGCAGCCAGTTCCTAATCTTGTCACTCTCGATCATTCCCGTTGGACAATTGACAGAATGGCTGACACAATTCGATTGTGCCAGCCAACAACCGAAGACGGGGATATACACATGCAGACTTGGACTAAATGCACGGCGGATGTTTTGTACTACGACGCCGAACCGGCAATGACGAACGATGGTGGATACATCGTCCGATTAAGCGATGAAGCTATCGAAGTGAGCTACGACGATGACGAAGGCCCCGTCTGTTACAAAGGCGAGAACAACGGGGATGGGCATTTTGATCTAACCGCCCCGAAACGGAAAGGCCACGCATCGCTGCACTGTTTCCCCAACAGCCACTTCATGGAGGGCTATTGGCAGGAAGGCGATACCCGTGGGATGTGGCGGATTAAATTAGCGTAGTATTTTTATAACAGGAGGCCGTCATGGCTAATACAACTGCACGAAATATTCAGGGCGCACATTGCAACAAAGACCTAAGGGTGCTGGAGCCTATTCTTAAGAAGTGGATAACAGTTGTCTCTGAATATTCTGCTGCATTCGGTAAGGATGACGCCTGCTGGTGGTACACCGAACGAGCCAATGTTGGGATACTGGCCGCCGCTACTTGGAAAACAAAAGACTGGTTAGCGCTAGAAGAATACTCGACAACGAAGCGTGGAGAAATTAAAGGGGAGACAAAAAATGGGCGCTGTGATTTATATATTGGGAAGAAAAATCACCGTTCATCTTTTGCTCTGGAGGCAAAGAGATGCTACCAAGGTATTGGCGGAAGTGCGCGGGATGACATGGCGAAAGTTTTTGCTAGCATAAAAGTTGCTCGGGATGATGCTGGTAATATTGAAAATGACGAGGCAAATAAAAGGCTAGCCTGCTGCTTCATCATGCCCTTTATCCGTACAACAAAAGCACCCTCTGAAATTGACTTAAATAATAAATTGACTGCTTGGCTTGGAAAGCTGAAAAAAGAAATCCCATGGGACGCAATTGCATGGAATTTTCCAAAGGAAAGTAGGGTATTACAGAATTCGAATGGATATTATCTCCCGGGCGTCGTGCTCGTAATTTCGCAAAAGCAACGTGCTAACCGACAAAAAACCGTTTAGAAAAGTACGTAAACTCAAACCCTCGTAGAGTGCATTACTTGCCGGATTGAGGCCGAGCCTCCTCGGCCTCACGAATTCGCTCCCACACCCGCTCATCCCTGACCAGCTTCGCCGGATCGAGTTTCTTGTCCCCGATGTCTGACTGCCTGAGGTAAAACCGCAGGCTGCCGAATTTTTCCTTGACCTGCGCGGCGACCAGGTTGGGGTCGAGTTTTTCGAGGTCTTCGGACAGCCGCCAGAGCAGGTCAAACCAGCCGTTACCGCAGGTGATGCCCAACTCCATGCTGGTGTCGGGTTTGCCGAGGTCGCGATACAGCACCGGGAAGCGCCGTTGCAGTTTTTGCTGCAATTCCTTATCCACGCGGCGGCACTCCGACATTGGCCGACACGGGGAGGTAGGAGCGCAAGCGCATCCTGGCGAAATCGGTGCGGCGCTCGCGCTTCGAGCGCGAGTCGAGCACATACGCATCCTCGCCATCCCTGACGAACACGACCCAATGCCAGCAGTAGTTTTCCCTGTCCGGGTTGATCGCGGCAATCGCCAGGTCTGGTAATCCCCCCTAAAATTAGCGGTGTTTAGAAGTAGAATTTTCTCGTTAAGAAATGGAGGAAGTTTTACATGAAGACATCACGCTTTTCAGACAGCCAGATCATCGCCGTTCTCAAGC